>CAXBGL010000034.1:0-18998 GCA_963975255.1 uncultured Nitrosomonas sp.
GGCAGCTTGACTCAAACTAAAAAGTCTTCGGAAAAGTCGGGCCGATTCAATATTCTATGCATCATTACTTTGATAGTCATGACAATTCTGTTAGGGAATCTTTTTTAGTACTATTCTTAAGGCCTATATTAGCTCTGTTTTGTGGTAAAAAACACACACATTACTGGTTAAACTAATTTATGCTTAATAGAAAGCTGCTTTGAGAAAGTGTCTGCTATTTGAAGTCTTGCTCGTTGTCTGCAGAATAAAAATTTCTTTCATAAATTCTCAGGCTCAGCATTGTTTGATCAAGCATATAACTGAGTGGCTGAACCATTAGTTATTTGCAATTGTCTTTGTTTTCAATAAATAGTTGTACTTTAGTCTAATTGTTTTCGTTAATGGAAATGCTATTATTAGTGTCTGGCTATTAATAGTTAGCATGGTATCTCAGTCATTAGATATCTGCGTTTATGTTCTTATTTGATGCATAGATTGTTTCTGTATCAACTTAGAAAGCACTCAAAACTTTAAAGAGAATAAGATTCAAGTCGTATTTACCGCATATGGGCTGTATATTTTGTATTATTATTGGCTATGATTATATGATCCCCGTGTACGCGCTGTACTAAGACAAAGAGGAAATTTAAGTGAATGTCCTGTATATCAGTATTATAAGACGATTGGTTTATTCCATTAGCGTATTATTTTTTTTGATTTTGAGTGGCTGTTCAAGTTATCCGCTACTTACAGATATAGAAGAGAACACTTCTCATGATTATCTGGTCGGCCCAGGTGACGAGGTGAATATTATAGTTTGGCGTAATCCAGAAATTTCGATGTCAGTTCCAGTTCGCCCAGATGGAAAAATTACAACGCCTTTGGTAGAAGACCTTCCCGCTAGTGGTAGAACATCAACTCAGTTGGCACGTGATATTGAAGAAGCCCTATCTAAATATATTCAACAACCTGTTGTAACAGTAATTGTGACCCAATTTATAGGGCCATATGATGAACAAATACGTGTTATAGGCGAAGCTGCACAACCCCAAGCATTGCCTTATCGTGAGCATATGACTTTGATGGATGTGTTGATTGCAGTGGGTGGAATTACTGAGTTTGCTGCGGGGAATGATGCCAGAATCATTCGTAAAGTAGATGGCGAGCAGCAGCAATTCGGTGTTCGCTTAAATGATCTCATCAGAGACGGCGATATATCAGCGAATGCACCAATGCTTCAAGGCGATATACTTGTAATTCCTGAGAGTTTCTTCTGATAATAGTCCATAAGTTTCATGCGATTAAGGCAAAGAACTGTGTGTAAAATATGCACTTTGATGTCTCATTAGTGTTAGTCAGAAACGAACCTATTGATTCTGAGTAATGGCAGGGCAGTTGTAGCTAAATAGCTTTATAAAGGGAGTAATTGACAAGATGGATGAGTTGATCACCCAACTGTATGTTTATTTGAGAGGTGCTTGGAAGTATCGTTGGGTTTCGATGATTATTGCTTGGATTATTGCTATTGCTGGATGGATAACTGTTTGTAAACTACCTGATGATTTTGAGGCAACTTCTAGAATTTATGTTGACACACAGAATATCTTAAGGCCTCTTATGGAAGGTATGACCATTGCGCCTAATTTACAACAAAAAATTTCTATAATGAGTCGTACACTAATTAGTCGTCCAAATGTAGAAAGAATAGTCCGCATGGTTGATCTGGACATTAAGTTAAACAATGAGGTCGAAAGAGAAAATTTAGTTACCGAGCTTATGAAAGAAATCAAGCTTGGGGTAACTCAAGGCGAGAATATATTTTCGCTTTCCTACAATAATAAAGATCCGCTTCTTGCAAAAGACATTGTACAGTCGTTGCTAACGATCTTTGTGGAAGAGGGTCTCGGTCGTAAGAAGGAAGAGTCTTCATCAGCACTTCGATTTATTGAGCAACAGATTTCAGCTTATGAAGAAAAATTAGTTGCAGCAGAAAGTGCCCTGACTGCCTTTAAGCAAAAGAATATGGGTTTAATTCCTGGAGATGGAAGAGACTATTATTCCCAGCTACTTGAAGCTGGTGACATACTTAGAAAAGCGCAGCTGTCTTTAAAAGAAGCCGAGCAGGCTCGTAATGCCATTAGAAAACAAATTAGTGGTGACGAACCCGTTTTTTTATTGGAGCCATTTGCTACAGCTGTTGAATCATTTGCTGATCCTGAACTTGATTCTCGTATCAGCACATTAGAAGAAAATCTAGATAATCTAACCCTTAATTATACAGAGCTGCATCCTGATATCATTTCAACAAAGCGACTTATTTCTCAACTTGAAGAAAAGAAAAAGGAAAAGGCCAAGTTAGCTACACCTGGTTCTGACCTTGGTCGGAATTACAGTCCTATGCTACAGCAACTTAATGTTGCCTTGGCAGATGCCGAAGCTGCAGTCGCTTCAATGCAGGTCAGGGTTGAAGAATATACCACGCGTTATAATCGACTAAAGTCTTTGAGTAGTGCAATACCTGTTGTTGAAGCGGAGTTTATACAACTTAATCGCGATTACAAAGTAAATAAATCCAATTACGAACAACTACTTGAGCGTCGTGCTTCCGCTCAAATGTCTGGTGAACTAACTTCAGTTAGTGGTTTACTATCATTCAGAATTATTGATCCTCCAACGGTTCCAGATAAACCCAGTGGCCCTGACCGCCAACTGTTGTTTACTTTTGTACTTTTAGGTTCCTTGCTTTTTGGGGTGGGCGTTGCTTTTATTATCAGTCAAATTAGACCGGCGTTTCATAGCCAAAGTAGTTTGCGTGAAGTGACTGGGTTGACCGTTTTGGGTACGGTACCTATGGTTTGGACTGATCAGCAAAAAGCAGAACGTAAAAGACGCTTGTACATGTTTAGTTTTTCACTGTTACTTTTATCGGTTTTATACATTTTACTAATGTTGTATATGCAACAGCCAGCCCAGATTCTTGCTAAATTACCGTTTTAAATTTAGATCTTTTGTTGAATGTGATTTTTGATTGTGTGTTCTTTCAATAAAAATTAATTCGTGAGTCGGTGCCACAGGGAGACAGCATGAGTATCATTGAAAAAGCAGCAGGAAAACTTGAAAAAGAGGCCGCTATTAAGGCCAAAGAGAAGCAAGATCAGGATAATTTAAGTGCCGACTTAGAGATAAAATCTGTCGAAATTAATAAGAATGTGCGTCATGAAGTTAAGCATGTACCGTTGCCGTCTTCTATTACAAATACAAAAATAATTAACCTTGATCTTGAAAAGTTGCATCAGCTTGGAATTGTTACACCAAACCATGGAAAGTCACAGATTGCGGAACAATTTCGAATAATTAAGCGACCATTATTAAAAAAAGCATTCAGCAAGAATATAAAAAATGGCAACTTGATTATGTTAACCAGTTCGCTTCCTGAAGAAGGAAAAAGTTTTAATTCTGTAAATTTGGCAATCAGTATTGCTACAGAAATGGATCATAGAGTTTTATTGATAGATGCTGATGTGGCGCGACCCTCGATTCCGAAAGTTCTGGGGTTTGGAACTCATCTAGGCTTATTGGATATCCTCGTCGATGAAAACCTGGGTGTCGAGGATGTCATGCTTAAAACGAATATTGAAAAACTGACGATTATGTCCGCAGGAAGTGCACATCCGCATGCAACTGAACTGTTGGCAAGTCGAGGGATGGACTTATTGCTTGATGAACTGGCACAACGTTATCATGATCGAGTAGTCATATTTGATTCGCCTCCATTATTGATGACCAGTGAGGCCCGTGTTTTGGCAACTCAAATGGGACAAATTGTTCTGGTTGTTGAAGCTGAAAAAACAACACAACAGATGGTAAAGGAAACACTTCGACAGATTGAATCTTGTGTAAATGTTGATCTAATCTACAACAAGGCTAGAGAGTTTTCAGATGATAATTATTTTGGGTATTATTATTCATGAAGTTAGCCGAGAATGATCTTGATGACAGAGTATTATTCTCAATTATTTATACTTTCTTCACAACAATTTTATTGTTTTGCTCTTTATCAGTTTTAGCTGAATGGAGTATTAAGCCAAATTTGAGAATAAGTGAAACTTATACTGACAATGTAAGATTAGGTGGCGGTGTAGGGGGTGGCGGTGGATTTGGCAGCGAAGCTGGAGGCAGTGATTTTATTACACAGATTAACCCAGGTGTTATCTTGACAGGAGAAAATAGGCGATTTGATTTTCAAACATCTTATCGTATGAACAATATTCTTTTTGCCAAGAATGACAATCGAAATCGAATTCGACACAATCTCAATTCCCGGGTAACGGTTGAATTATTAAAAGACTTGTTTTTTATAGATGGAATCGCTTCCATTAGACAGCAAAATGCTACATTAACTGGCATACAAACGACTGATAATGCCAATTTGGCAGGAAACCGGGCTAATATTAGAAGATATTCTGCTAGTCCTTACTTAAGGTATCGGTTTCAAAATTTTGCTACGACAGAGTTGCGCTATACACGAGGCATCGTTGAATCCGGTACAAATGGACTGCGCAATAGTCAAAGAGACAGTTATCAGTTTAATCTAAATAGTGGCGCTTCTTTTAGAGTATTGACTTGGGGCCTAGATTACAGTCAGCAAGATATTCATTTCGATGGGAATAGCACTCGTAGTGGCCGAAGTATTGAATTGGAGCGATCTATCGCCAATTTGCGCTATAACATTACACGACGATTCGGTTTAACGGCAACTGGTGGCTACGAACGAAATAGCTTTATTTCAATTAGGGGAAGTCCTTCTAGTCCTACCTGGACAGTTGGCTTTATTTGGAAGCCAAATCAAAGAACCGACATTAGCGCTAGTGCTGGGAAGAGATTCTTTGGTAATACTTATTCGGGTGACCTTAAATATCGTACGCGTTTTACCACATGGGGTGCCAGTTATAAAGAAGATATCACTACGTTTAATCAAGGTGGTGGCGGATTCGGCGGAGGTGGCGCATTCAGCGGAGGTGGTTTCTTGTCGGATAGTAATTTCCTGAGTAATCGGCTCTTTCTGCAGAAGCGTTTACAGGCCTTTGTATCATTTAATGGCAGAAAAAATACACTGAGTTTTCGTGTGTTCAATCGATCGCGTAAAGCATTCTCATCTGCAGAAGATGATCAAGAATTGCTTGGTGAGGATGCGCAGCTACTTAACAATACGCGGCAGACTGGCGCTAATGCATCGTGGAATTATAAATTTTCTCCCCGAACAACTGCCAATTTTAGAGCGAGTATTTATAGAACTAAATTTATGTCGGCTGTTGATAGGAAGAATGATCAAAAATTGTTCACAGCCGATTTGACACGACGGTTTCAGCAACACTTGAGAGGTATGTTGCAATACCGACGTATTGAACGTAACTCTAACCTAAGTGAAGATATTAAAGCAAATTCTGTTACCGTTTCTCTGGGAATGAATTTCTAATGGAGTATTGATGTACGAGATGTTTTATGGTTTCGATGCGAAACCCTTTCAATTAAAACCTGATCCGAGCTTCTTTTTCGGTAGTAAAGGCCATAAGCGGGCGATGGCCTACTTAGAATATGGCCTCTCACAGGAAGAAGGTTTTATTATCATTACGGGAGAAGTTGGAGCCGGTAAAACCACATTAATGCGCAATCTTTTCAGTAAACTTAAATCAGAAGAAATTGTTGCTGCTCAAATTGTGAATACACATCTAGATGCTGATGAAATCTTACGTATAGTTGCTGCAGCATTTGGTCTGCCGTATATAAATATGACTAAAGCTACGCTGTTGCTAGAACTGGAAGAATTTCTGCGCCAGTGTGATCAACAGGGGAAACGTGCATTACTGGTAGTGGATGAAGCACAGAATCTTTCTGCCCAAACTGTGGAAGAGTTAAGAATGCTTTCTAACTTCCAAACTGAGGACAAATCTTTACTACAAACCTTTTTACTGGGGCAACCAGAATTCAGGAAAACTTTGCTAGGTAGCAATATGCAGCAGTTACGGCAAAGAGTAATTGCAACATACCATTTAGGTCCAATGGATGCATTGGAAACAAAAGAATACATAGAACATCGTTTAAATACAGTTGGTTGGAAAAATGATCCAGTTATAAATGAGGATGCTTTTGCAGTTATTCATGAATATACTAGCGGTATTCCACGTAAAATTAATTTGCTATGTGACCGTATGTTAATAATGGGTTGCTTGGAGGAATTGCATCATTTTACTAGCGTGGAGGTGAACGAGGTCATTGATGATTTTCAACAAGAATTTGATCTGTCAACTGTTGATATCGCTAATGATGAAATAGGTAAATCTGCAGGTGTTCCTGTTAATGGCAAGATGATTGGTGACCATAATCTAGATTTAGAAAATATGGATTATCGTTTGGAGAAAATGGAGAAATCTGTGATTTCCGTGTTGGACTTACTGAAACAAATATTAGCACTGCCCAGTGTTAAAGATAGCGTTCAGAAGGATAAGCCTTGATGCATAAGCGGTATCATAACCTTGAAAAAGAATCGCCATGAAATCTGAATCAATATGTAATGCTATGACTATTGACGTGGAAGATTATTTCCAGGTTTCAGCTTTTGCTCCTCATATTTCTAGAGATTCATGGGAAACATTACCGTGTAGGGTTGAACGTAATATAGATCGTATTCTGTCCTTACTTGATGAGAAACAAATAAAAGCAACTTTTTTTACATTAGGTTGGATTGCCAAGCGTTATCCTGCTATGACAAGCCGTATCGTGGCAAATGGTCATGAGTTAGCGAGTCATGGATGGGGTCACCATCGTGTTACTGATCTGGAGCCTGCAGAGTTTCGCGATGATATTATGCGCAGTAAAGCGCTACTAGAAGATATTGGTGGCCAAACTGTATTGGGTTATCGTGCGCCCAGCTTTTCAATTAATGGTAAAAATCTCTGGGCATTAGATTATCTAGAGGAAGCAGGTTACCGTTATAGCTCCAGTATTTATCCCGTACAACATGATCATTATGGTATGCCCGATGCACCACGTTTTGCCTTTTACCCAAGGAAAAGCAATGGGTTGCTGGAGATACCTGTAACAACAGTGAAACTGTTTGGTCGAAATATTCCGGCTGGGGGAGGTGGTTATTTTAGATTCTGGCCTTATTCAATGTCACGCTGGCTTTTACAAAGACTTAATCACATTGAGTCTCGTTCTGCAATTTTCTATTTCCATCCTTGGGAAATAGACTTTGAACAACCACGTCAGGACGGCATTAACTTAAAAACTCGTTTCCGCCATTACTTGAATCTCCATCGAATGGAAGGACGAATTAGGTTGTTAACGCATGACTTTAAGTGGGGTCGTATGGATCAGATATTTCTGGGGCAACCGTCATGAGTTGTCAGAGTAACACGCTGCACGCAACCGTTAACACCAGTTGTTCAACAGCAAAACCTTTAGTGCATTCAATGCAATCAGAGGATGCAAATAAATGGGATAAATTTGTGTCCACTTGTCCAGAGGCTACTTTTTTTCACCGCGCAGGTTGGCGGCAAATAATTGAACGTGCTTTCGGACATAAAACCTGGTTTCTCTATGCAGAGGTCAATGGAGAGATTCAGGGTGTACTCCCCTTGGCTGAAATTAATAGTTATCTTTTCGGTCACTCTTTAAGTGCATTACCTTTCTGTGTCTATGGTGGCATTGCTGCAGTCACCGAAACAGCCAGACAAGCCCTCGATTTGGCAGCCCAAGAATTGGCTGCTCAGCTTAAGGTAGATTATCTAGAATATCGTAATTTGGAAGCCCAACACACAGATTGGCCATCTAAGGATCTATATGTCACTTTTCGTAAAGAGATCGATTCTGAAGTTGAAAACAATATGCAGGCCATTCCACGCAAGCAACGTGCAATGGTTCGTAAGGGCATCAAGGCTGGTCTAGAGAGTTTTGTCGATCAGGATGTCGAGCGGTTTTTCTTGGCTTACTCGGCAAGTGTACATCGACTTGGCACACCTGTGTTCTCAAAAAAATATTTTTATTTACTCAAAGAAATATTTCCTGAGGAATGTGAACTTATGACGATTGTTAAGGATGGTCGCACGATTAGCAGTGTCATGAGTTTTTATTTTCGTGATGAAGTCTTGCCTTACTATGGAGGTGGGACCGGTGAGGCAAGAGAATTGGCGGCTAACGATTTTATGTATTGGGAGCTAATGAGACGTAGTTGCGAGAGTGGGTATAAGACTTTTGACTTTGGTCGCAGCAAACGTAATACGGGTTCTTATAGTTTTAAGAAAAACTGGGGATTCGAGCCACAACCACTTTATTATGAGTACCAACTTGTTCAAGCCCCGGAGATACCTGATCATAACCCGCTTAACCCCAAGTACCAGGTTTTTATTAAAGCGTGGCAGAAGCTACCCCTTTCATTAGCTAATCTACTTGGTCCTCAAATTGTGAAAAACTTAGGGTAAGAATGCAGGAACTTCTTTATCTGACGCATAGAATACCTTATCCGCCCAACAAGGGCGATAAAATACGCTCTTACCATTTACTTAAGTATTTGAGTCAACATTACCGCGTTCATCTGGGTACTTTTGTTGATGATAATGAAGATTGGCAATTTACCGATAAGATAAAAGACCTTTGTAGTGAGACTTGCTTTGTAAAACTGCATCCAAAATTAGCACGTTTACGCTGTCTTTCTGGGTTTTTTACGAATAGTCCATTGACCTTATCTTACTATTGGGATAAGCAGTTGCAAGTATGGGTAAATGCATTGCTGGAAGCCCGCTCCATTGATAATATAGTCGTTTTTTCATCAGCTATGGCTCAGTATGTACGTCATACTCAGTCTATTCATCGTATTATTGATTTTGTTGATGTTGATTCGGATAAATGGAAGCAGTATGCTGACACAAAGTCCTGGCCAATAAACTGGATTTATCGACGTGAATCTGATGTCTTACTTGATTACGAGAAACTGATTACGCAAGAATTTAATCGAGCAACTTTTGTTTCTAAAAAAGAGGCTGAGCTTTTTCAAAAACTTTTGCCGGAAATTTCAGATAAGATCACTTATTTTAACAATGGTGTCGATACTGATTATTTTTCATCACTCAACAATTACCCTAATCCGTACTCAAAAGATAAGCCTGTGTTGGTATTTACAGGTGCTATGGATTACTGGGCAAATGTTGATGCAGTAGTGTGGTTTGCAAAGACTGTTTTCCCCACAATATATTCTCATCTGCCGAATACTCAATTTTATATCGTAGGTAGTCGACCAACTAATCAAGTAATGGAGCTGGCGGCTATCCCTGGAATCACAGTAACCGGTTCAGTCGCAGATATTAGACCTTACCTGACGTATGCTTCTCTTGCGGTAGCGCCATTACGAATCGCCCGTGGTATACAAAATAAAGTATTAGAAGCTATGGCAATGGAGAAAATTGTAGTGGCCTCCCCGCAAGCCATGGAAGGGATACATGCTATTACTGGTCAAGAATTACTTGTTGCCAATGATGCAAAACAGTTTACTAGCCAGATTCTTACTTTACTTGAAGAAAATGATAATGACGTGATTGGCAAAGCGGCTCGGGCACGTATTTTAACTGATTATAGCTGGTCAAAAAGTTTGGCTCGAGTTGATGGATTACTCTCGCAATCAGTTGAGGTTAAAGTTGCATGAATATACCGATTCCCTCTAAATATTCCATTAATAGCGCTAAAAGTAATTTAGGTATACCGGCTTTGATTACACTTACTGTAATCATTGGTGTTTTAAGTATTTATTACCAAACTACGTGGTCTATGGTTTCCATCTGGTATCGTTCAGATACCTATGCACATGGTTTTTTAATATTGCCTTTTACGTTATATATGATTTGGAGTAAGCGTAACTATTTGGTTGCACTTCGTCATCAATCTAATCCTTTGGCACTATTAGTACTTTGTGCACTCGGGTTTATCTGGTTATTAGCAGAGTTAGCCAGTGTCCAGGTGTTGGCCCAGTATGCTCTGATCGCGATGATACCGTTTGTCGTTTGTGCATTACTGGGGAATCATATTCTCGCGGCGACAGCTTTTCCCTTGACTTATCTCCTATTCGCAGTACCTTTTGGTGAGATACTCATTCCATCACTGATTGAGTTTACAGCTGATTTTGTAGTAAGTGCGGTGCAATTAAGTGGTATTCCTATTTATCGAGAAGGTGCTTTTCTCTCTCTTCCCAGTGGAAATTGGTCGGTAGTTGAGGCTTGTAGCGGATTACGCTATCTCATCGCATCCGTTACACTCGGAACACTTTATGCCTACCTAACTTATCGAAGTTTAAAACGTCGGGTTTTATTTATTTTATTAGCAATTATTGTCCCTATTATTGCTAATGGAATGCGTGCTTATTTAATTGTAATGACTGGTCATCTCAGTGGTATGCGTCTAGCAGTGGGTGTCGATCATTTGGTTTATGGTTGGGTCTTTTTTGGTGTCGTCATGTTATTGTTATTCTGGATCGGTTCATGGTGGCGCGAAGATATGGATAGTCGCACAGTAAATACATACTCGGAAGCCATGACTATTGGCTCAACGGATGTTAAGAAAACTGTATTGATGGCTGGTGCTGTGCTTGTTGTGACTTCAATCTGGCCAATTTATGCGACTTATTTAGAGCGTAATACCCTCAATGACATCAATCCAGAAATTAATATTGCTGTTCCATTCCCAGAATGGAAAATTAATAACAATTTGGTTGTCGACTGGCACCCCCATTATATTGGTGATCCTATTAGATTTCAAAAAAACTTCCAACATTCTGGTCAGTCTATAAGTCTTTATATTGCTTATTTTTACAATCAGAAACAAGGTCAGGAATTGATTAATTCTGGTAATTATTTGGTTCCAGAAAGAGATCAATACTGGCAAAGTATGGGCGAATCGAAACATGTTGTTTCAACGGGGTCCAGAGAAATGACTGTTAGTCAGAATCAACTACACTCGAATTTAAGTAAAATATTAGTATGGAAATGGTATTGGCTAGATGGAGATGAGACGGTTAACCCTTATCTTGCCAAAGCAATACTTGCAAGAAACAAGCTATTGGGTAATGGCGATATAGGTGCTGAGATTATTATTGCTGCACATTATGACGACCAACCAGATGAAGCAATTCCAATACTGCAAAAATATTTAGTTGATATGATGCCAGCAATAGAAGAAGGGCTCCAAAACATGAGAAAGTACTAGTGGTTGGTAGGCTTAAAGGAATCAAAATAGTATCAATATAAAAATACAGATGGTGTAATGTTTTGCATAACACGTAGAAAGAGTATGAATAAACCTCCACTTATCGTTCATATAATTCATCATCTTGGTGTAGGCGGGTTAGAGAATGGCTTGGTTAATCTGATTAACCATATTTCTCCAGATCACTATCGACACGCTATTATATGTCTCAAAGGATATTCGGATTTTCATCGACGGATAAATAGGGATGATGTGGAAATTATCGCGCTGAATAAATCTGAGGGGCATGATTTGAAACTTTATTTCACTCTTTATAAGATACTTAAGCGATTAAAACCGGATATTGTACACACACGTAACCTTGCAACAATAGAGGGGCAAGTAATCGCAGCCATTGCACGAATAAAGGTAAGCGTGCATGGAGAGCATGGGCGGGATATTTTTGATATACATGGAAGAAATCGTAAATATAACCTATTGCGTAAAGCAATTTCTCCTTTTGTAAGCCATTTTATTGCTGTGAGTAAGGATCTTGAGGACTGGTTAAGTTCTACTGTTAGCATATCATCTGATCGCATTAGTCAAATTTATAATGGTGTTGATTGTTCAAAGTTTCACCCTGCTGCATCTAGACTGACTGAAATTGGACCACAAGGCTTTTTCACAGGGAGTCCCTTTGTCATCGGTAGCGTTGGCAGAATGGCTGTAGTAAAGGATTATCCTAATTTAGTTCGTGCTTTCCTGATTTTGCTAAAAAAAAACCCAAAGGCCCAAAATAATTTACGGCTTTTAATTGTAGGAGAAGGTGAATCGCGAAAGGAGTGTATTGAATTGTTACGAGAGGCTGGCGTAGAAAATCTTGCCTGGTTTCCTGGAGAGCGTGCTGATGTTGCAGAATTAATGCGTGCAATGGATATATTTGTATTGCCTTCTCTTGGCGAGGGCATATCCAATACTATCTTGGAAGCTATGTCCAGTGGTTTACCCGTCATCGCAACCCGAGTTGGGGGGAATGTTGAATTGGTGAATGAAAGCTATACAGGAAGCCTGGTTCAGCCTGGGAAACCTGAAATATTAGCGGATACATTAAATACTTATTATGAAAATCCTGAACTTATAGATAGTCAGGGAAAGGCCGCGCGGAAAAAGGTTGTTGAAGAATTCAGTATGGAAGCCATGATGCAGGGTTATCTACATGTTTACAATAGAGTGTTAAAGATATAGTGCTTGGAAAACGAAGACATACAGATGGTTAGTTATGCATTATTACCTCAGGACAGCGGACATAATCAAAGGAAATAAATATGTGTGGAATTGTTGGTCAGTTTGATTTGCGGGGTAAAAAAGAAATAGACCGTCAACTGCTTAGCCGCATGAATCAAACACAGCTTCATCGTGGCCCCGACGAAGGTGAGATTTATACCGAGCCAGGTATTGGATTTGGGCACCGTCGCTTATCTATCATGGATGTTTCCAGTGGGCAGCAACCGCTATTCAACGAAGATGGAAGTGTCGTGGTTGTATTTAACGGTGAGATTTATAACTTTCAAGAATTAGCCAAAGAACTGAATAAACTGGGACATAAGTTTCAGACACATTGTGATACAGAAGTCATTGTGCATGCTTGGGAAGAGTGGGGTGAGCATTGTGTCGATTATTTTCGAGGGATGTTTGCTTTTGGTGTATGGGATCGCAACCAAGAAACACTTTTTATGGCGCGTGATCGTTTAGGGATTAAGCCATTTTATTATGCTTTACTGGACAATGGCTTATTTATTTTTTCATCAGAGCTTAAAGCTTTACTTGCACATCCTGATTTTAATCGTGAAATGAATCCTTGTGCTATTGAGGATTATTTTTCTTATGGCTATATACCTGAACCTAAAACAATATTTAAACAAGCATGTAAGCTCTCCCCGGGTTATTCATTGAAATTAAAACGTGGAAAAGAAGTCTTGCAGCCACGTCAGTATTGGGATGTTCCCTTTGTCCTGCATGACTCAATAACCGAACAAGAGGCACAGGAAGAGCTGATTGTGCGTCTGCGCGAGTCAGTTAATCTGCATTTAATGACAGAAGTCCCACTGGGGGCTTTCCTCTCTGGTGGTGTAGATTCGAGTGCCGTGGTGGCCATGATGAGTGAGTTGATGCAAGAGCCAGTCAATACCTGTTCTATTTCCTTTGGTGACCCTGCATTTAATGAATCTCGGTATGCACAAGAAGTTGCAGATCAGTATCATACGCAGCATCATACTGATCAAGTCGATCATGATGACTTTGATTTGATTGATAAATTAGCCTTATTATATGACGAACCTTTTGCTGACAGCTCTGCAATGCCCACCTACCGAGTTTGTGAACTGGCTCGGGAGCGCGTGACTGTCGCGTTATCTGGAGATGGGGGTGACGAAAATCTAGCTGGATACAGGCGTTATCGCTGGCATACTTATGAAGAACACCTTAGGTCTCTATTACCAGCGGGTCTTCGCAGGCCTTTGTTTGGTTTCTTAGGGGATGCCTACCCTAAGGCTGATTGGGCTCCTAAGATATTTCGTGCCAAGTCTACTTTTGAAGCATTGGCTAGAGATTCAGTAGAAGGCTATTTCCATAGTGTTTCCATTTTAGGGGACAAAATGCGACAACGATTATTTGCAGACTCATTTAAACGTGACTTGCAAGGCTATCAGGCAATATCGGTTATGCGTGACTATGCTGATAAGTGTCCAACTCAGGATCCATTGTCAAGCGTTCAGTATCTGGATATGAAGACCTATTTAGTGGGGGATATTCTTACCAAGGTTGATAGAGCAAGTATGGCCCATGCATTGGAGGTAAGGGTGCCACTGCTTGATCATAAGTTAGTAGAATGGATATCAGGGCTACCAGTCTCATTTAAGCTCAATAAGAATGAAGGTAAATTTATTTTTAAGAAAGCATTAGAGCCTTATCTTTCAGATAATATACTTTACCGTAAAAAAATGGGTTTTTCTGTACCTTTGGCAGATTGGTTTCGAGGTGCATTACGTCAAAGATTACGTAAAGCAATATTGGGCCCTGTACTAGCTGAGACGGGTATTTTTAATATGCATTTTTTAGAGGAAATGCTCGATCAGCATCAATCAGGTAGGCGTGACTATAGTGCGCCTCTGTGGACACTATTGATGTTTGAATCTTTTTTACGCAATGTATTGCATGGAAACGCAGAATTTGAGTACGAACAGAAGCATAAGGTTGCTTGAATATGGAAATGGGGTCTAAACACTGAACTGCTATACCAGCATCCTTGGGATGCTTACTTACGCGTACTGATTTAGACACTGTCCTTCGCAGTCTGAAATCAGAATTGTGGGAGGTGCTTTGTGACCAACCCATACAGTGAGGCAAAGATACCTGTGCATTATATGGCTTGCCTATCGCCTGGTGAATCAAATCCTTTGTGTTTAATGGCCAAAGGATAATAATGTCAGCCAGGAGTGCTTTAAGCTAGGATGATTGTCAATAAATGTATGTGCTCAAAGCTGGTGTGAACGAAGAATGGTTTGCTTGAGTGCAGTGAGCTGTCCATGAAAGAAATGCTCTGCACCCGGAATGATTTCGACAGCTAATGACTGGGGTGTGGCCCAGTCCAATACAGTTTGTAGCGGTACGACATCATCCTGATCACCATGAATAACTAAGATATGCCGGGCCTGATTATGAACAAGGGGTGCGTTGAGATTGGCAACAGAAGGTGCGACCAGTATGAGGTGTTGTGGGTTAAGGTGTTGTGCGGCATGTGCCTGAATGGCACCACCGAATGAAAATCCAGCGAGTAATAAGGGTAAATGTGTGAGTTGGTTATTAAACTGGTTACAGATTGTCCGGGTGATGGTTACGACATCATCCACTTCACCAATTCCATTGTCGTAAATGCCTGCACTGTTTCCAACACCTCGGAAATTAAATTTGACGGTAATTAAGTCAAGTTCCAGCAGGGTATTAAATAAGGTATACACCACTTTATTATCCATGGTTCCACCGTATAGCGGGTGTGGATGTGCAATGATCGCAATCCCACAGGGTTTGGACTTTGGTTCAGCCAGAATAGTTTCCAATCTGCCTGCTGGGCCATCAACGAAGAACTTCTGAATAATAGAAGCATTCAACGGAATATTTTAAATCTATTAAAAAATGTGAGAAGCAGAATAGCACTAACCTGAAAATTGTACCAGCGTACTAGATTCTCAGTCGTTCGACGATGCGTCCATTGATTAGATGTTCGTCAATGATTTCGTCGATATCTTCTTTGTCAATGTAGGTGTACCAGATTTCTTCTGGATAGATGACGATAACAGGGCCTTCCGTGCAACGATCCAGACAGCCTGCATTATTGATACGTATTTTACTTTCTCCCGATAACTTGAGTGATTTGATGCGCGCTTTAGCATAGTCCCGGATAGCTTGTGCATCGGAGTCGTTGCAGCATGCAGCTCCTGCTTCACGTTGATTAACGCAGAAAAACACATGTCGTTGATAGTAACTCATAGAAAAGATTTGTTTAAGATTAAATGGTCATGATAGAAGGTTTGAAAGTTTTATCGTAATTTAATTTCAGTCCATACTCGACTGAGTAATCGACGCTGTGCATGATTTAAATCGACTAACATTTCAAGCTTATGCAGCGTCTCAGGATCAGGAAATATTGCTGGATCTCGTGTCAACGCTGGTTGAATATATTGTATGGCTTCTAGATTGGGATTACCTGATCCAATTAAATTCGTCAGTTCAGCAGAATTTTTTCCTTCCAGCATAAAATTTATAAATTGGTGGGCTAACCGAGACTGCGTGCCACTTTGGTGTAAGACCATGCTATCCAGTGAGAGGACTGCACCTTCAATTGGAATGGTATAACTAATTTTAAAAGGTCGTTGCGTGTTGGTTGCATCCATGGCAGCCTGATACATGTCATTTGAGTACCCATGTGCCACCCAGATATTACCAACAGCCAGTTCTCTAATATAACTGGTGTTATTAAAGGCAGCCCAATACGGTTTGGCGCGAATGATTAAGTCCTTAGCTTGGTTCCACTGTTCTTTATTGCGATCATTAGCAGAGTAACCCAGATATTTAAGTGCAGCCGCCATCAATTCACGTTGACTATCTAAAACGGTGACGCGACCCTTTATTTTTTCTAGATATTTTGGCTCAAAGATAATGGCCCAAGTATTGGTGGGTAAACCCAGTGCTTTTATTTTTGTATGATTGAATCCCAGCAAAGTCAGTGTGTAAGCATAGGGTACAGAATATTGATTGGTTGGGTCAAAAGCAGTATTTAGGTAAGCCGGATTAATATTTTTTAAATGGGGTAATAATGATTTATTCAATGGTTGTAATACCCCCTGACGGATTAGCGTATCCAAAGCATTCCCTGTTGGGACAATTAAATCATAGCCAGTCGCGCCTGCTGCCATCTTTGCCAGCATCTCTTCATTATCGGCGTAGTAATCTTGTGATACTTGACAATTACAATCGGTTTCAAATCGTTTAATGGTTTCAGGCGCAATGTAATTATTCCAGTTAAATAAATACAGCTTGTTTTTTTCGCCATTCGGTGTGGGAATGTTTTCGGACGGTTTGTTGCAACCCATGACAGGTAACACAGCTATTAATAATATGATGATATATACGAAGCCATGGATGCGTGTTAATGCGCCAGTTTGCGCCTCAGACCGTTTCAATCTGGTTTCTTTGATCAGAAAAGTTGAGAAGGCGCGATTAATCACCTGCAATACCGGCGAGAACAGATACGGATGGGTAGCAAACAAGTAGCACAGAAAAATTTGGAGCGAGAGTACCCATTGACGCGCTGGAACTCGGGGAGTACATGATCAATCAGGCGAGCCGCCGTCTGCACCATGCGCTGCCCACCGCAAGAAGGACAAAATCCACACCGTTTGCAAGATGCCACCAGTTTTTCATGGACACCACCGTCCCTCCAGAATTAAGTTTAAAGCAATTCATTAAAGACCCGGATCAGCATATCATAAAATGGTTTTTTTTATTACCCAGAAATAGCTCCATATTCTGCTTCCAAAATCCGACCATTGCGCCGTATTTCTTACCTAATCCGTATCATGCTTAACTTTATGATTGGATTAAAAAACTCTTTGACTATTGGATAAAAGTTAATGAGTAATATGTACAAAAAAGATAATAACAAACAAAGAATAACAGTGAATTCCCAACTCTATTCATACCTTTACTAAAATATCTACGACTGTACCCTTTATAAACAAACATGATCTACCAAGCAAAACTTACCCCGATTTGTTTGTTACGCTTCACCTGATCCCTTCTGCTTCATACTTTATATTTTAAGTACTCACCACTATAAAGGGTAGCACTGATGACACAGAATCTCCTTCAATGCCAGTGGAAACAATGGTGGATCGCTTCATTGTTTTTCTCATGTGTTTTCTCTGTATTTACTCTCAATATAAGTATTGCTCAAGCACAAACTGTTTCATATGCCTCGCAGCTTGAAGGATGTCGACTTGGAGGAACGAGTTCTGTTAGACCAACATGCACGCAATCTGTGATTGCTTATTATGACGCAACACAAGCATCTTGTGCACATGATGCAATTTCAGAACTCCAATTAGTTACGTGCACAATATCGGGTGAACAAAATGGAATCCCGCGGAGCTTTACCGCGACACAACAAATGTTTCCTGTTTATACCTGCCCATATGGAGATATAGGAGGTCGAGTAACTGATTTTATACCATATAACTGTCAAATCAACTATACAAGCACTATTCCTGTTAAAAATTTTGGTGGTGGAAGTTGTCCAAGCAGCAATAAAAGCAGTAACGACACAAAGCCATATGATGGCAATCCAATTCATGCAGGAATAGGAAATAAGTATGCAATAGAATGTGACTATAATTCAGTATCACTAGAATTTACTCGCTACTTCAATAACCAACTTAATCGATTTGCTGGTATACAATGGCGCCATTCCTATAGTAAGCGACTCGTGTTTAATCTGAATGGGAGTGATTCGGTTACTTTTGCTGAGCGCCAAGATGGCAGTACATTATTTTTCACACTTGATAACAATCTTTGGGTAAGTGATGAAGATATTTCTGCCCACTTAACTGCGCTTCAAGACGGTAGTTGGCAACTTTTACTAGCCGACGACGACACCGAGACTTACGATGTTGAGGGCAAATTAATCAATATAGCCAACCGGGATGGCCGCACTCAAACTTTGAACTATGATGCGAACGGGAATCTAACCTCTGTTAGCGACGACACCGGTCGCGATCTGACTTTTACGTATGATGGCTCTAACCGCATCGCCACTGTGACTGATCCAGCAGGGGGGGGTGTATCAATATACTTATGGTCTGAGTGGAAACCTGTCTTCAGTTACTTATCCTGATAATAAAGTACATACTTACCACTACAACGAACAGATTTACACCAACAATACCGATCTACCCAATGCACTCACGGGTATTACAGATGAGACGGGTGTGCGCTATGCCACCTATACCTATGATGCCGAAGGCCGTGCCTACATTACCGAACATGCGGGTGGCGTGGATCGACATACACTGACGTACAATACAGACGGTAGCAATACCATTACGACAGATCCTCTGGGTAGCAATTACACACGCCAATTCCAAACTATCCTCGGTGTCATCAAAGCGATTGGTCAATCGCAACTGTCAACTTGTGATTCCCCGTGGTCTTGCCACGGGGATCTAATTAGTCTTTAG
>CAXBGL010000035.1:0-18924 GCA_963975255.1 uncultured Nitrosomonas sp.
GTTGATAAAATAACATCAACTTATCCGTCCATAAAATCGGGCCTAACTCACTGTTGCTGGAGTTATAACGCAGAACTCATTTGAATTGAGCGCATATGCTTGCCTCGCCGCAGAATGTTCCTTTGCAAATGTTGCAACGCAGTGACAGGACAGCTTGTGAACGCCTACGGGGCAGTTTTTCAGTGTCACCGGCAGGATCAGGTCTTTTGACAAGAGAATGAGCTTTGCCAGCAAGACTTGTCTTGCCAGTAACACTGAAAAGCTAACTGTATCCGTAATATCAAGTTGAAGGCGTACTAGGGCTTCGTATTAATTTCTAAGCAGTATGATGTTGAAAATAGCATTCACGCGATTATTGCTGGGTTTCTTGTGTTATTTATTATTACATTGATTAGTTTTTTCCTGTATTTTATAAGTTTCAGCATCAAGAATTATCCAGAGAGGACATAAATAATGCGTTGGCAAATACAACGACAACAGCTTGTTCACAAAATGCGTGGATTTACGTTACTTGAATTATTGGTTGTAATGGTGATCATAGGGTTATTGGCCGCCTATGTTGGTCCTAAATATTTCTCTCAGGTGGGTAAGTCTGAAATTAAAATGGCCCAAGCTCAAATCGATGCTTTGGAAAAATCATTGCACCAGTTTCGTCTGGATGTGGGGAGTTATCCCACGACGGAGCAAGGGCTAGCTGCCTTGGTAACGAGCCCCAATGATGAGCCAAAATGGCAGGGACCATACCTTTCAAAGACACCACCACCTGACCCATGGGGGCGTCCCTATGTGTATAAATATCCGGGTGAACGTACAGAGTTTGATTTGTTCTCACATGGTAAAGATGGCCAGCCTGGTGGCGAGGGTGAGGCGGCCGATATTACGAATTGGTAAGTTATCGCGATGCGTTATGAAGTGAAAGCGGTACTGTCAGGACAAGGTACTGTGCATCTTGAACTGGATGCGAGTAGTGAGGAAGAAGCGCGTCTGCAAGTAGCTGCGCAAGGGGGGGTGGTATTAAGTGTGCGACGAAGCTTTACAGGCTTGTCGTTTAAGTCGAAATCACATTTTCCCTTGGTACATTTCAGTCAGGAGTTGCTTTCTCTGTTAACGGCTGGGCTTAGCCTGGTGGAGTGTATAGAAACCTTGGCAGACAAGGAACACGATTCTGGCAATCGTAAGGTTATTCAGGATATATTGGCACGACTCTATGAAGGGATTACCTTTTCACGTGTTTTGGAGGATTATCCTCAGGCATTCCCAGCATTGTATATTGCAACGGTTCGAGCAAGTGAACGTACTGGTGATTTACCTGAAGCTTTGACGCGTTTTATCACTTATCAGACACAAATGGATTCGGTGCGCAAGAAATTAGTTGGCGCATCTATTTACCCAGTTTTATTACTGGCAGTAGGTTTGTTAGTGTCGCTGTTTTTACTGGTATTTGTTGTACCAAAATTTAGTGCTATTTATGATGATGTGGGTACAGATTTACCTTGGCTTTCTGTGCTGCTTATTCAATGGGGACAATTTGTCCATGAGCGTGGCTGGGAGTTAGCAATCATGGCAGTGATTATGCTGGGCGTTGTCACATATGGCGTGACCCGGCCTGCATTTCGGACGTATATGATGCAGCAACTATGGCGTATTCCTGCTGTTGGGGAGCGCATGCGTATTTATCAGTTGGCTCGTTTTTATAAGACATTAGGCATGTTGTTGCGGGGTGGTATTCCGATTACGCAAGCGCTGGAAATGGTCAGTGGATTGCTGCAACCACATTTCCGCCCCAGTGTAGAAGCCGCAACATTACATATTCGAGAAGGTAAAACCATTTCTACTGCGATGGAAATAGAAGGACTGACGACGGCAGTTGGTAATCGTATGCTGCGTGTGGGTGAACGAACAGGTTTGATGGGAGACATGATGGAGCGTATCGGCAGTTTTCATGATGAAGAAATTGCGCGCTGGGTCGAATGGACAACTAAGCTGATTGAACCCATATTGATGGCGGTCATTGGTATTGTGATTGGCGGCATTATTATTCTTATGTATATGCCTATATTTGATTTGGCGGGAAGCATCAATTGATTGAAGCGCCTAAACAGCTAGCGGAAGCGCAACCAGTGGAAGCGTTATCAGTTGATATCAAGCAGCTGATTGCAGCACGTCAGGAAGCACTAAAACAGGGTGTTTCAGTTATACAGGTGTTGGAAGAAACCTGTGGCGCTACATCCGACATACTCATCTTGGAGCTTGGTCGACTGCTGCGCATGCCAGTTTTAAACATGACCGAATTGAGAACACTCAGTCCGGCATTTGATCGGCTGCCTTTTTCCGAAGCAGTGAAACAGGAGTGTGCATTATTTCGTAAAGCAGATATGTACGTACTTGCTGTAAGCAATCCTTTTTCGTCGCAATTAAGATCTTGGATGGAAGAACGATTTGAAATGGGTGTTGAAACATATTTAGTGCATCCAGCAGATCTGGCCGCTTTTTTCTCGCAGCAGGAAAAAACAATGCGTGCGATGGACAACGTGTTGCCCGCTGAAGAGATGAGTGTCATTGAGACAGGTATAGAAGACCTTTCTTTAAAGACAATCAATGAGGGTACCAGTCAAGTGGTGCGATTGGTGCATTCTACTTTGTATGATGCACACAAATCACTGGCCAGTGATATTCACCTCGAAATGGTAACCGGCGCGTTATCAATAAAATACAGGATTGACGGTGTTTTGACTGCAGTGGGCGTCATGCAGGGTGCAGATTTGGCGGAACAGGTAATTTCTCGTATCAAAGTGATGTCTGAACTGGATATTGCTGAACGTCGTGTGCCACAGGACGGTCGTTTTAAAGTTTCGATACAAGGGCGTGAAATTGATTTCCGTGTATCGATTATGCCAAGTATGTATGGAGAAGATGCTGTGCTGCGTATTCTAGACCGGCAGGCACTTTCCGATCATGTTGAGGGGTTGACGTTAAATCAACTTGGTTTTAATCAAACTGCAATAACCAGTTTGCGTCGTTTGAGTTCTGAACCATATGGCATGTTGCTGGTCACGGGTCCTACAGGCAGTGGTAAAACAACTTCGCTTTATGCTGCGATATCAGAAGTGAATAAAGGGCATGATAAGATCATTACCATTGAGGATCCTATCGAGTATCAGTTGCCAGGTGTGCTGCAGATACCTGTTAACGAGAAAAAAGGACTGACTTTTGCACGCGGCTTGCGTTCGATTTTGCGTCATGATCCAGATAAAATCATGGTGGGTGAAATTCGTGATTCTGAAACAGCCCAAATTGCGATACAAGCCGCACTGACTGGTCATCTTGTGTTTACAACCGTGCATGCCAATAATGTATTTGATGTCATTGGACGCTTCTCACATATGGGTGTCGATCCCTATAGTTTTGTTTCTGCTTTGAATGGTATTGCGGCACAAAGATTGGTGCGCTTATTGTGTTCACATTGCGCAGTAGCAGAGCGTCCTGATGACGAGACCATCGAAGAATCTGGGTTGGATTCCGAGCAAGCTAGAGAGTTTAATTTTCGTACCGGTAAAGGTTGCGGACAATGTCGGGGCAGTGGTTATCGTGGACGGCATGCCATTGCGGAAATATTGATCTTGAATGATGAAATACGTGAGCTTATTGTCGCACGAGAGCCGATACGCAGAGTAAAAGAAGCGGCCAAAAATAGTGGTACGCGTTTCTTACGTGAAGCCGCATTGGATATGGTAAAGGAAGGATTAACCAGTTTAGAGGAGGCCAATCGTGTCACCATTGTGGCGTGATCAAATACACGTTTTTTTTGCGCCTGAAAGGGTAGATTTAGTACGTGTGCCGCGTCGGCTAAGCGGCTTAAAGCAGCCTGAACAGGTACCAAAAACCACCATGTTATGCCAGCGTGATACCGATCAGTCTATTTCGGAATCACCGTTGCATCAATTAGAGCAGATGGTACAAGATGCAGCGGGTGCAGAGATGATGATTACACTCTCTAATCATTTTGTTCGATATACCACCCTGCCACCACAAGCAGAAATCAGCGCGCCGGATGAGGTCTATGCCTATGCTGCTTTTCGCATGCGCGAGATCTATGGCACGCGTGTGGATGAGTGGATATTGAGCGTGAGCGCCTGGGATCCAATCAAGGGCGCTATTTGTGCCGCGATAAACCGTGATTTACTCACACGATTTGAAGAAATGGCAGTGCGTTGCAGAATAAAGTTGAAAGGGCTTGAACCTTATTTGGCATCCACCTTTGATAACTGGAAACAGTTATTGGATGCTCCGCGTACTTGTTTTGCTTTAGTCGAAACAGGGAGAATTTGCATCGCTTTGTTGGCAAGTGGTGTCTGGCAAAGCATCCGTAATCAGAAAATACTACATGCGGTCGAGGACGAGTTGTTGGCAGCACTCGATCAGGAAGCAATTCTATCTGGGTATAAGGAACCGGTTGAGCAGGTGTATTTATTTGCACCCGAGCACCCAGGACTGGTATTGCCACAGGATTGTGGTTGGGAAATTGTTCCCATTCAGACTGTGCAGTTGCCTGTGCTGGCACATTATCCTTCTGCAATTGTCGATCAGGGAGAAATGAAAGAATGCATCGTTTAGGACTCAAATTTCCAGATACGGGACAACAGGTTCGCAGTGTGGATTTTGCATGTCTGTTCATTGGATTATTTGTTTTGGTGGCTGTGTTTTACCAATTTAGGCTGACAACAGAAGCGATAAATTATTGGAATGTTCGTGTTGAGCATCTTGAGAAACAACAACAGCCTAAAAAAATAGTGAAACGTACGCGATCAAAACCTCGAAAGCGGGAAATCAGTCAAGAAATTCGCCTAGAAATAAAAGAGGCTAACGTGGTGTTGAGGCAGATTAATTTGCCCTGGGAAGCATTATTTGACGCTATTGAACATGCAGCCAGTCAGGAAATCGCACTTTTGTCATTGGAGCCAAATACAAATAATCAATCACTACGCATTGGTGGTGAAGCAAAGAATATGTCTGTGCTGCTTGATTTTGTCGAGGCAATGGAACGAGAAATAGTTTTTGTAAATGCACACTTGCTTAATTATAAAATTAAGCAAGACAGTCCGCAGCGACCTATTGTCTTTGTGCTTACTGCGTCGTGGATCGAAGTATCTTGAAGCATGAATTGTTGCAACCAGAACGTTTGCAGCGTGCATGGATACAATTGCGCTGGCAAGCAGCCCGCTTGGGTAACGCTGGTAAAATTGGTTTGGGATTGCTTGTGGTGTCGGGCATATTTTTTCTGGCAGCAGTTTTACCCCAAGATGCAACATTACAAGTACTCCAGGAACGCGCGAAAACCATGCAAGGTCAGTTGCAGTCACGTACGTTGGACAAGTCTGTTGCAGGAAAAGTAATTAGCGGTGACCAGGCGCTACAGATCTTTTATGATTTTTTTCCACGCGTTGATTCATCACCATTCTGGATTAGAGAATTGGTGCGCGTGGCAAGAATACGCGGTGTAAAGATCAACAGTAGTGAGTATCGTTTAGTACAAGAACAAGGCTTGAGACTGACGCGTTACGAGATGGTGCTACCTGTTCAAGGACGCTATTCACAGATCAGGGGTTTTATTGCGGATGCGTTACAAGCTGTGCCAGCCATGGCGATTGTGGGTGTTAACATTAAACGTAAAAATGTGAAATCTGGGCAGCTCGAAGTACGACTTGAGATTAACTTATACCTGGATGAATGAGCAGGATGGATCAAGCAGAGAAAAAACGCAAATTACTATTGGGTGGTGCATTGATTGCAACATTGATTGCTGTCGTTTTGGTGGAGGAGGAAGAACCGGTTGTCGAATCCGTACAGACTGTACAGCCAACAAATTCATTATCGGAAAAAGGTCGCCGTGGTGAGCTAGGCAAAGTGCGTGTGGAGGAAAATAGTTCTGAATATCTTGATGTGACTAAACTTGGGCAGCGGAAATTTAGCGCACAGGCTGGTGAATTGTTTAATTCTATTACTTGGGTTGCAAAAAAACCTCGGATTAATATGCAGCAACAAGCGGCCTTTTTGGCTAACCAAACAGCAAAACGGTCCGCGCCGCCACCAACACCGCCACCATTAGAGTTTAAGTATATCGGAAAAGTCATAGAAGGGAATAAAACAAGGGTGTTTCTATCACAATACGATCAATTTCACGTGGTTAAATTGGGTGGACGCATCGATAATCAATACCGCGTTGATGCGGTGGATGATGAAGCTATCACGTTAACTTATTTGCCGCTGAATGCCAAGCAAACGCTTAACATTAATAACGAGAGTTCAGGAAACATTCGATGAGAATTGTAAGATGCTTTATAACCGGATTAATGTTGACATTAGTCATTGGGTGCGCGACATCCATAACAGGAGAAATAAGGAATATCGCATTCATCGATGGAAGTCAGCTGATTGCAGAGGGAAATTATGAAGCTGGCTTAATCAAGCTGGAGCAGGCGGCACGCGAAGAACCCGAGAATAAAGAGATCCGCTCTGTACTAGCACGTCAGCGTGAGGTAATAATTGGGCAACTTCTTTTCGATGCGGATAACACCCGATTATCCGGTGACCTGGATTTCGCTGAACAAAAATATATGCGCGTACTGAATTTGGTGCCACAGAACCAGCGCGCAAAAGCAGGTTTAGATGCCCTGAATCGGGATCGTCAACATATTGCTGCAATTGATTATGCCCAAGCATTATTGGCGCGCAATGACCTGGTGGAGGCAGAGAAAACAGTTAGGGCAGTGCTGCAGGAAAATCCGATGCAGCCTAATGCACGTGCATTAATTAAGCAGATCAATGCACGCATGGTGCGTACTGAAGATACGGGCTTAACACTTAAAACGGCATTTAGGAAACCATTGACTATTGAGTTTAGAGATACCGACCTAAAATCTGTATTCGAAATCATGGCGCGTACAGCGGGAATCAATTTTATTTTTGATAAAGATATCAGGAAAGAGTCCAAAGTATCCATTTTTGTGCGTGATAACAGTATTGAAGATGTACTTCAATTACTACTGATGACGAATCAACTGGCTTATAAGGAACTGAACGATAATTCATTATTGATTTATCCCAATACGCCGGCCAAGAAAAAGGAATATCAAGAGTTAGTCGTACGCAGTTTTCATGTTGCGCACACGGAAGTAAAACAAATGGTGGCCATGATTCGGGGCTTGGTTAAAGCCAAGGATATTTACGTGAATGAAAAGCTGAACCTTTTTATTATGCGTGATACACGAGAGGCAATACACCTGGTTGGACGCTTGGTTGCACTGAATGATTTACCTGAGCCTGAAGTCATGCTAGATGTTGAGATACTGGAAATCAGTCGTGACAAAGTGCTTAAGCTGGGTCCAGATTTTCCTCAAAGTGTTACTTTTAGCGCAGTACCGGGCGCCGGTGCCGTGGCGGTACCATTTGACCAATTTGTTGGCGGACTTAAAAACTTCACGGTTAACAATCAAGTGCTGATCGACCTTAGAAAAACACTCACGCAAGGGGACATACTGGCTAATCCGCGTATTCGGGTTAAAAACCGTGAACAAGCAAAGATTTTGATAGGCGATAGAATTCCCATTATCACAACTAATATCACGGGCACTGCGGCTACCGTATCACAACAAGTAAATTATATTGATGTCGGATTAAAGTTGGATGTTGAGCCTATTATTTCGTTAAGTAATGATGTTTCAATAAAAGTTTTATTTGAAATAAGTACTGCAGACGATAGGAATCCGCCCCAAATTGGTACGCGTACTGCAGAAACACTGATGTCATTAAGAGATGGTGAAACACAAATATTGGCAGGCTTAATTAGAGACGTTGAAACTAAAATTTTTGCAGGTATACCTGGGCTGATTGACTTGCCTGTATTAGGTAGAATATTTTCAAGTCAAAACTTGATTCGTAGAAAAACTGAAATTGTCCTAATGATTACGCCACATATTGTGCGAAACATGACGTATCCGACAAACCCAGAAAGCGAATTTCATTTTGGTACTGCCAATGATGCTGGAAAATTACCCATTAAAATAAGTAAAACAGCCGCACAATCACTCGCTCTGTCAACGAGCGGTGCAGGCACGGGGGGGCGGTCTGGCATGAGTAGATTGTCTTCGGCCTTGTCACCCTCATCAAATGGGTTGCAAGTAACGCCGAACCCTTTTGCTAGGATTGTGTCGGCTGGACCCACACTAACTATTGCCGCACCTAAAAATATAGGTTTAGACAAAGAGTTTTCAGTTAGAGTCAGGCTTGCGGGTGCAAAGGCTTCAGTCGCCAGTGAGTTTGAGTTGAATTTTGATACCAGTATGCTCGAGTTAGTGGGTACAAAAGAAAAGTCGGGTACAAACTCGATAAAATTGGGTAAAGGTGAGGCATCCGGAATGACTCAGCAACTTCGATTTAAGGTGATTACAGCCAATCCAGGTGAAACCGAAATCAGTATTCTGAATGTTACTGCAGAGGACAAAGAAAGTGGTGAGTCGATAGAAGTTGCCTTGCCCCCAGCAGCGAGTATTAATATTCAGCCATGAACAATTTTTCATATAGGACTTTAGCTAATCGAGGCGGTTTTACGCTCATTGAGCTGATGATTGTTGTGGCAATTATGGGCATACTGGCAACGGCAGCGATGCCTTTGCGTGAGCTTGTGGTAAAACGTGAGAAAGAGCAGGCATTGCGTACAGGGTTGCGACAGATTCGTATAGCCATCGATGCTTATAAACAAGCAGTGGATGACGGACGAATCGAAAAGAAAGCGGATAAATCCAGTTATCCGGCTAGATTGGAAGATTTAGTCGTAGGTGTGCCAGATATTAAGAGTACCGAAAAGAAGAACATCTATTTTTTGCGGCGCTTACCACGTGATCCGATGTTTCAAGAGCTGGACATTGAAGGTATTGAAAAGGCCCCTGATGTGGATACCTGGGGCAAGCGTAGTTATGACAGTGCACCCGATAATCCGCAAGAAGGCGATGATGTTTTTGATGTATTTTCTCTCTCAGAAGAGATCGGATTAAATGGTATACCCTATAATGAATGGTAGAGAATGTGGACACAAAGACACTGTCTTTCCACTGCATTTTTGTTCCTTATTAACCATGTGTCGGTCGCGTAAACAAGCGGGTTTTACGTTGATTGAGCTGTTAGTGGTTATGGCCATTATTGCGACGCTGTTGAGTATTGTTGCACCACGCTATTTTAATTCAATTGATAAAGCCAAAGAAGCGGTTTTGCGGCAAGATCTTGGTATTATGCGTGATGCGATTGATCAATTCTATTCTGACACAGGTAGCTATCCACTAAACCTAGAAGAGTTGGTTGAAAGGCAATATTTGCGTCGTATACCTGTTGATCCATTAACAGAAAGTGATGCGACTTGGGTAGAGGTGCCGCCTACCAATGAAGAAGAAGATGGTGTGTATGATATTCATACGGGTTACACAGGACAAGCAATGGATGGCACATTCTATGAGGAATGGTGAATGAATCCTCATAGATTATAAAATCAGCCTGTAGAGCCTTATGCCTGCGCATTCGTGTCGGTATGCAATGCTTGGACACGATATCTTACCCAACTAATTTTTAATAGCATTAAAAAATGTGATGCGTTTAGAGAAAGGGTTTATTTATATTTGGGCACTTTTTGCAGTCGCGCTGGCAGGCGTTTTGATGGCAGGTATCGGACAGGTATGGCAAATTCAGACGCAGCGGGAAAAGGAGAAGGAACTTTTGTTTGTGGGTACGCAGTTTCGGAAAGCGTTCATGTCTTACTACAATGGTGCTACGGGTGGCGTGAAACAATATCCTGAGTCACTGGAAGATTTGCTGCTAGACAATCGATCTCCGATACCCAAGCGTCATTTACGTAAGATATTTATTGATCCAATGACCAATAGTTACGAATGGGGCTTGATAGCCGAACCCATTCCTGAACAAGATTCTGGAATAGCTGCCAGCCCGAAAACGGGGATCATCGGTGTCCATAGCCGTTCAAAAGAAATTCCTATCAAAAGTGAAAATTTCCCCGGAGACTATGAAGCCTTTGCTGAGGCTGAAACGTATCAGGATTGGCAATTTGCTTATGTGCAAGGTGGGGGCGGTAGTCAGTCAACCCAGTCGCAACAATCACAACCCAATCCCTCCTCCTCGGAATCTCCGTTTTCTTCGCAGTCTTCCTCTCAATCAGGGGAGTCTTCGACCAGCTCGCCGTTCTCAGCGGAATCTTCGTCGTCTTCCTCACAATCGGGGCAGAATCCATTTGCACCGCAACAATAGACAAATATTCAGCATACAATTGAAAGATTTCTTCAGCTCCATGTCGTCCAGTACCTTGTCCATAAATTTGTTTTTTGATCAGATGTCGATAAACGATTGCCGCGATATCTCGGATTATAGGCGGCAGGTCACCAAATACAGCTTGTTTATTAGTACGCCAATTATTCTCAGTATATTGCCAACGTGTATACATGGTTCCCCAGAATAAATGCTCTTCAATCATGCGGGCCAAAGCCACAGCACGCTGTTCTGCATTCAAGTCTTTATCCAGTTGATCGCCATATGTTTCCTTGAGGTAGGCTATGATAAAGCGTGAATCTGCGATTTCTTTGTCGCCATCTTTAATATAGGGTAGCTTGCCTTTGGGCGCTCTAAAGGGGACGCTCTCTATCATGGTATAAGGAAGTTCTGTCATGCGTAAATAAGTTTCAGTCTTGCAGCAGAAATGGGATAAATTGGGAATGTCCCATGTGCGTGCGAATTGGTAAAAAGTGATCATAAAGTGCTCGGTTATTTACATATCAGTTATATGCTGCGTCAATATTTTTTGTTCCCGCCTCGTCTGGTTTAGAAATCCGAATTTTTAGAGATGTACTTTAGTTATTGCCCAGTAATGTACTAACCAATTTGGCTTCGATCTCCTGGTACTGATTATCGTTGTTGCGTGAGGCAGATGCTTCTTGCCAGGCTGGATTTTGGCGTAAGATATTGGTGAGTTCAGTCCAATCTTCTGGTAGCTTTTCTGTGTCCGGTGCTTCAACTTGAACCGTATTCAGTGCTGCATGACCACGGTGTACAAGTTTTTCCAATAGCTGTTGTTGGCGTAAATACAGTACGCGCAAGGTGTTTTCATCCGCACACAACCACTGTGTGCCTTGTACGGTGGCCTTAATTTCCTCACCATAACGTTTAAACGTTGACCAACTGGCGCCTGCTATGGCACCCAACGCACTGGCTGCACCCAGACTGAGTCCGCCTACCATTAAGTCAATACCCGCGCCTGCTGCGGCACCTTTCAGTGCGGCACTGCCCGCATCAAGGCCGTAGGATTTGAGTATTCCTGGAGCGAAAATATCCAATTGCCATTGACCATTACTGACGGGAATTTTTTGCAAGGCCACATCTTTTTCTGAAAAATTGAAAATCGATAGCAAGTCTTTAAGGCAGTGTTGCTCAGCCTGTCTGATGAAATCTTGTAATTTATTTGCGGCGAGAGTGTTTTCCATTTTGTTTTCTTTCGTGTTTTTACTTTCACGATGACAAGCAACACATACAATGAGTTCAGCCACACGCTTGGCACCAGACAAGCAAAGCTGGTTCCAAATCTCTGCGCGATAATCGATGAGTTTTTGTAGCTGGGAATAATATGATTCCACCAAGGTTTGTATTTTCTGATACAGACGTTTTTCCGCTTCAAAGGTAAAGGCAACGGTATCAAACTCCAGTGCCGTGTGTATGTTAAAACTTGCTAACTGTTCCCGCCATCGTGTCAACTCTTGTGTGTGCTCGGCAATAAAGTTAAAAACGGGAATAATAGGCTTTGATGATTTGGAGAGTATTACTAACTCAATATGATATTTTTCCAAGACAGGTTCGCGTACGTCAATAATGTACAACAGCACATGGCTGCGTAATACCTGACGTATGACTTTTGCTTCTTGTTCTAAGGGATCATTATTTGTGATATTCGCAACAAAACTTTCTAGGGCTTGAATGGCTGAAAGTGTTTTGGATTGTTTGCTCAATTTTTCTAAATGAGAAAATAATGCCATGGAGTCTTCAAGCCCGGGCGTGTCATGTAAATTCAGGATTGGTTCGTTGTCTGCTGAGATCGTTGCCTGTTCGACATGGCGCGTGGTACCCGCTGCATCTTCAATCACACCAAAATCTGTGCTGCGCAGCAGGGTGCGAATCAGTGATGTTTTACCCGTATTGGTGTGACCGACAACGGCAATATTAAGGAGTGCGCTGGGATCTGAAGCAGATGGATTATTCACTGTTTGGATATTTTATTGGGTGATAACATGTTCGGCGGGAATATTGCAGGCTTCTGCCAATCGAAACCAGGCGAGTTTGCGTGCGTTTGCAACGGGTGTTACCGATTGTTCCTGTAAAAGAATAAGCCATGGTTGCTGGGTCGCGCTGGCAACTAATTCTTGGATCATGCGTTGTACCCCTCTGTCGGGTAATCGATGTATGGCAACACCAATGAGCAGCGGGCCATCAATTTTTTTAACGATATCAATAGCTCCTGCCAGAGACGCCTGATCAACAATATTCCAATGAGCCGCAGTAGATTCAGGCCAGACAATTTGGTCATTGAGCTCAATGCCAAAAGCTTGTGTATTGGGTGGGACTGTGTTGCCTGCAGATGGTGACAAATGATCGGTTTGTTTTGTGTCTGCCTGTAGGTCCGCATCAATAACTCGGGCTTTTATTTTGCGTGTCATCAGACGCTGACGCAATTCAATATAGTAGGGTAGATAGAGATCCAGCTTGAAATTATCCTCAGCCCATCGTTGCATCAAAAGGGAGATTGCGAGTAAGCCTAAACGCGGCAATAAACCATAGAGTAACAGTATCCCAATCAAGAATTTGGCCCAGGCACTCCGTGTTTGTGCATCTTGCTTTGCCGCACCAATACGACTGCCTGCAATTTGATGGCTGTCAGGTATGCTTAAACCTATATACTGTATGGGCTTACCTAAAATTTGAGTTAATTTTGGAAGGCTGCTTTCTGGTAGTAGAGTGGTGCCCCAAATGAAATTATATTGTTTGGCCAGCATGAGCAAGATGAGTAATATCATGCCAGCAGTTAAGTAAGCCAGCCAAAATTTATGCGTCAATACACTGATACGCCACTTACCAATGGTGCCTGTTAGGCAGCTTTCCCACCACGAGTGTATTGCAATAGATGCCACCGTGTTGTTTTGTTTATGTCGATAGGGTAGCCAGCTCGCCAATTGTGCCGCAACACCCTTACTTAAACCTTGCAAATCAAATGTGATACCTATTATCCAAAGTAATATGGACAGCAGGTTGAAACCCAGCAGCACAGCAAGCAACCAATAAATATTCAATGTGGTAGATGCGCTGATCGCATTGCCTGCGGCTAACGCACCCAGAATTGCTGCACAGATCAGACAAATTAAGCTGGCTCGAGTGAATAGTTTTTGTGGTTGCAGCAAAGTGCTTGCCAGCTTGTTTTCTTGAACCAACCGCTTTGCACGCGTCCCAAGGCGATGTAAAAAAACAGAATATTTAAAGTCATTCGTTGTATGACTATCCATATCAGCAATACTGGCGTAGGATAAATCTTCAGCTTGACCGGTTTCTATGTTGCGCAGCTGTTCGATACGCACGAGATCAGCGAATGTATTGTGTTTTGCGGACATTTAAAAGCTAATTAAAAAATATGGATAAGGTCTTTATGTGGATGAAATGTGTTTGTATGGCTCAGGCAAAAGGAAAGGTATTCACCGATATCAGCAGAAAATCAAGTTACAATTTACCATTTAATGTTTCAAATATAATTGGTCGGAAATCTCATGAAGCCCGTTGCAATTTTTAGACATTCTCCCATAGAAGGGCCCGGTTATTTTGCCACATTTCTGGATAACAATCATATTCCGTGGCAGGTCATTGAAATAGATGGAGGTGAAATGCCGCCTGACAGTATTGATCCATATGGTGGCTTGGTATTTATGGGTGGCCCCATGAGTGTTAACGATGATCTGCCTTGGATTGAATCAGAACTCGCTTTAATTCGACAGGCTGTAGCCAATAATTTGCCCGTATTGGGTCATTGTTTGGGAGGACAATTAATATCCAAAGCATTGGGCGGTGTGATTGATCAGGGGCCAGCCCAAGAGATCGGCTGGGGTGATGTCACGGTAGCCGATAATGCTGAAGCACGCGCGTGGTTTAATGATCTGACTGTATTTGAGTCGTTTCATTGGCATGGTGAAACCTTTTCCTTGCCCGAAGGGGCAACACGAATACTTTCCAGCCGTTATTGTGAGAACCAAGCTTTTGCAATGGGTATTCATTTGGGTATGCAGTGTCACGTGGAAATGACTGAAGACATGGTAGACACCTGGTGTGAATTCAATGCTACCGAACTTGCCAGACTGGATGGTCCCGCAGTACAAACGCTAGCTGCAATGCGAATAAATTTAAGCAAACGTGTCAGGGCACTTAACATAGTGGCCATAAGTCTGTATAACAAATGGATTGCTGGTTTGAAATAGTAATTTTCTTTAGATGCAGGCTTAATCAATCAATATCACGACCCAGTAATAACGATATAAATTGTTCACGCGTTTCCTTGGAAGTGTCCCGATATAGTGTGTATTGTGCATGTTGATCGGGTTGCGCCAATTTCATTTCAATGCCCCATAGAGGCGCCAGCGTAGTTGGCAGATTTGAATAGCGCACATCAATCAGTACATTGGGTTGCTCGGGTCGAATGGCGACCCATCCAGCAGAAAAAGTGGTGAAGCGTTTAATATCTGTAGATAGAACAGATGCAGCAGGTAATGATTTTAAATCATATTCACGGTCAAATTTTTCAATGGACTCTCCCGGGTAGATCTGTGGTTCCGAAAATAAGCCAACACGGATGGCGTCAACCTGCAATCGACCATTAAATTGATAAATCGAGCGCCATAACAACAGATTAGCCAGTGTTGGTTTGACTAATAACCGTTCGACCGCATGTCCTCTTTCTTTGGCTAATGTTTCCACTACTGCTTCAGCGCGTTGCAATTGTATCCAACCGAATGACAAATAAACCCCCGCCAGAAATATGCCAATTCGAGCTGCTGTCATCGCCTGTTTTTTAAAAGTGGTTACCACAGCAATGAGCAATATCAGCGTAAAGATTGGGTCCAAGACGGAAATCATGTTCAATGCCACGCGTGCGTTACTTAATGGCCACAATAGATGTGTACCATAACTGGTAAAGGCATCCAGTACGCCACTTAAACAGAATCCCAGCAAGGCAAATAGATACAAGCGCGCAATAGGCAGTCGTTTGCGCAAAAATGGCCACAGCAGCAGTGCCGCGATCAGTGCACCCAAAGGAATAAAGAAGATGGAATGCGTGAAATGACGGTGAAACTCAACATTTAAAAGCGGATCATCAGATGACTGAATCAAAATATCCGCATCAGCAATAATTCCAGCAAAAAAACCAATGCCGGTGGCAAGTCGTGTTTCATGTTTTTGAGCACCCGATTGTGCCATTGTGGCACCCAGCAGGCCTTGAGTCAGTAAATCCATATTTGGTAATAAATAGGTAGAAAATAAGGTGAGTGTAACGATTTAGCTTACCATTGATTAACATGGTAAAATTTTTTCAATTATATTCAATGCAACTTTGTTGCGATATATTTATGTCTAGAAATTTTCAGAAAAAAGCAGAAGAGATGATTAGGCATACGGATGATCGGGCGACGAGTAATCGGATCCATATTCTCTCCATTTTGCTGGCTGAGCAGCAGGCATTGACGCACCGTGAAATTGAAGCGCGGTTGAGTATGAAACAACAGCTAGACCGCGTCACGCTCTATCGAGTGCTGGAATGGATTAACAATAAAAATCTGGCGTATAAAATAGCCAGTGATGATCGCGTATGGCGCTTTCGTGCTAATATGCCAACCCATGCGCATCAGCATGCGCATTTTGAATGCACCTGTTGCACAAAAGTAATTTGCTTGGATGATCTTAAGCTTGAGTTCAACATGCATTACCCACTGGGTATCTATTTCAAAAAACTAAACTGACGGTCAAAGGATTGTGCGCGCAATGTGTGTGAGCGCCATAGATAACTCATTTTTGTTAGGATAATAATTAATTATCCTTCCATACAGGCGAACTGGGTCCATTGAAAGGATCAAGGTTCAAACAATATTTGACTATCAACCCACCGGCATTCGGAACGACAATGTGCTTGATTGAGTGAACGGTGTATCGTCTTGGTTTTTCTGGTGAGGCAATTACGCCAACGTCATCTGATCGATTCCACCCTTCGTCGTCAAAACGTTCACCAATGTTCGTGGTCATAAATGGGGAATTAGATTCAAATCGGACAATCGGGCTATGTTTCCCCGATGTGTCACATAATTCAAGAATGTACTGCGTGTTCATGACTACCTCTATGATATTGGTTTTAGGAAGTGAGCATACTTGAATAAGCGGTTAACTTCCTAAGTCTCTAAAAATAAAGCACGACATATAAAGGTTTAATTTGTTATTCTCATAACAAAATAATTGTGCAACTGTGTTGCATTTCTCTAGTTGTATTGTTTGCTCAAACAACCGCACCTGAACCAGCCAGACCATGCGTTTAGACTTTACATCTGTCCACTTATATTACAGAAATAGCCAATATAAACTAACTGCTGCAGTCATATGGATTGTTACGCTAAATATTTCGGGTATCCAAGCTGAGGAAATCAATCAAACAATAGAATTACCAACAGTCGTGATTACGACACCTTTTCAGAATCATAGTGAACTGGATATGGTTCAACCCATTACTGTCTTACAGGGAGACGAATTGCGTCGAAAGCGCAGAACCAGTCTGGGTGATACGCTTTCAAATGAATTGGGTGTGTCATCCAGTTCTTTTGGGCCAGCATCAGGTCGCCCAATTATCCGTGGTCTGGATGGGCCGCGTATTAAGGTGATGGAAAATGGCATTGATGCTTTGGATCTTTCTTCCATTAGTCCCGATCATGCGGTATCCATTGAATCACTGAATGCATCGCAAATTGAAATATTGCGTGGCCCGGCAACTTTGCTATATGGGGGTGGTGCAACAGGGGGTGTAGTGAATGTTATTTCAGGGCGTATTCCTGATCGATTATTTAAATCGTTGAATGGCAATATTGAAGCGCGTGGTGATACTGCAACTGAAGAACGTGCTGGGTCTTTAAATTTAATGGGTAGTATGGGTTCAATATCTTGGAGTCTTGGTGGGTTCAAACGTAAAACCAATGATTATGCTATTCCCGGACGTGCGAATAAAAATGAAACGGAGAGTAAGCGTGGTGATGTCCAAAATAGTGCGACAGACTCGGAAGGGGGTTCGCTAGGTGCTTCGTTTATTAGTTCACGGGGGTTTTTGGGTGCTTCATTTTCGCGTTTAGAAAGTGAATATGGTATCCCATCACCCGAGCGTTCCTCTATAGATATGAAGCAATCTCGGTTTGATTTGTCGGGTGAATTGGATGACCCTATGGTTGGATTTGAGAAACTGAAGATACGCGCAGGATACAATGATTATCAACATGATGAAGTTGAAATCTCAGGTGAGATTGGCACACGCTTTAAAAATCGAGCAGTGGAAAGCCGTGCTGAGCTATTGCATGCACCAATATTGAATTGGCAAGGCGTGTTTGGTGTGCAGTTTCAGAATAGGAAATTCTCAGCATTGGGTGGAGAAGCATTGGTGCCGCCGACGCACTCTTATTCTACGGGATTCTTTCTAGTCGAAGAACGTAACTGGGATACGTTCCGACTGGAATTTGGCGGGCGTGTGGAATTGGCGAAACAAAACCCCCAGGATAATAGCAGATCATCCCGTTCTTTTAATTTATTCAGTGGTTCGATTGGCGCTACGTGGAAGTTCTTGGAAGGGTATGCCTTAGGCCTGTCTGTAACCCGGGGGCAACGCGCACCAACAACGGAAGAGCTTTACTCGGAGGGTGCGCATGCCTCAATCGCCACGTTTGATATTGGGAGCAACGCTTTAAAAAAAGAAACGGCTAACAATATTGATTTTTCGTTAAGTAAGACGGCGGGGGTTGTGAAATGGAAGGTTAATTTATTTGTGAATCGATTTGATAATTATATTTTTCGGGGCAGTCTTGATACCAATGGTGATGGTATTGCCGATCGTGTTGATGAGGCGGGTCGTCTGGTGTCAGATGGTGAATTCTTGTTACAAAATTTTGCGCAAACAGATGCAACATTTTATGGTGCCGAGGCTGAGATCAATGTTGCACTGATTCCAGAAAAACTGGATTTGCGCCTCTTTACAGATTATGTGCGCAGCAAATTAGATAATAATGGGCATGTGCCGCGTGTGACCCCTCTGCGTTTTGGTTTTGAAATGAATCATAGAATGGGGCCTTGGGCGGCTAATGTGCGCACAACACGTGTAATGCGCCAGAAAGATGTGGCAAGACTCGAAACAGAAACATCGGGTTATACTTTGCTCAATACTGAAGTGAGCTATCGCATCAAAGCTGTCAGATTAAACGGTATTAAGGTCTTCTTGCAAGGGAATAATCTGCTCAACGAAGAAATTCGGGTGCATACTTCATTTTTGAAAAATTTTGCTCCCCTACCTGGTCGCGCGATTGTAGTAGGACTACGTAGTGATTTCTAAAAATTGATAAGTTATCTCAATATTGCATGTACGATTCTGATGGCAGATAGACGTAACATGATCAAACCAAATTTTTTGCCATTTAGAGGAATGGGCGGCGGTATTGCAAGGACCTGAGTAAATATATTTGACTATGTCGCAATTAACTGTTGAAATTGTCTTATTTTTCCAAGAGACACTAGAAAACATAAGGTTGGCGTAATTCTTTGACCAAAGCG
>CAXBGL010000036.1:0-18819 GCA_963975255.1 uncultured Nitrosomonas sp.
CAGGGGTTCATGGTTGCCAGTAATTGGAATTGTGCAGGGAACTCGGCTTGCCGTGCGGCGCGAGATATTGTGATGTGTCCTGATTCCAGGGGTTCACGTAATACCTCCAATACTTTGCGATCAAACTCTGCAAGTTCGTCAAGAAACAACACACCATGCATCGCCAATGAAATTTCTCCTGGACGTGGGTTACTTCCTCCACCAACCAGGGCCACACCGGAAGCCGTATGATGCGGTGAACGGTAGGGTCGACGTTTCCAGTTGGCAATATTAAAGTGACCATTGCTGAGTGATTGCATGGCCGCTGATTCAAGTGCTTCGACTTCAGTCATGGATGGCAGAATACCCGGAAAACGCGCTGCAAGCATGGATTTTCCTGTGCCAGGTGGCCCAACCATCAGTACGCTATGACCTCCAGCAGCGGCTATTTCTAGTGCACGTTTGGCATGAGTCTGACCTTTGACATCATTCAAATCAAGCTGGCTGGATGAATCTTTTTCGGTGTTTTTATCAGGCACATGGGTATAAACTTCTAGTAGTTCACGTCCTGCAAGATGTGCGCATATTTGTAGTAACGATTTTGCAGGATAAACAGTTGTTCCTTGCACGAGAGCGGCTTCAGCCGCATTTTGTTGTGGTAGTACAAAACTACGGCCTGAGTGTGATGCCGCATAAGTCATGGCCAGTGCACCATGTATTGGACGTAATGCACCTGTTAAGGCCAGTTCGCCTGCCCATTCATATTGATCCAGTTTGTCTGCAGGGATTTGTCCCGTCGCTGCAAGAATTCCCAGTGCAATGGGCAGGTCAAAGCGCCCACTTTCTTTTGGCAGATCAGCAGGGGCCAGGTTTATGGTGATGCGTTGTGCGGGAATTTTGAATTGGGCGTTTTGTAGGGCAGCTCGGACGCGATCCTTACTTTCTTTTACTTCTGTTTCAGGCAGCCCGACTATCGTGAAACTTGGCAAACCATTGGCTATGTGTGTTTCCACCGTGACCAGCGGTGCTTGCATGCCTGAGAGTGCACGGCTATATAGGACAGCAAGTGACATACGAGAAAAGAGTCCCCATAGATTGTCTGTTATAGATCCATGGATTCGTTAATGTGAGCAAGTCATGCTCAGTAACATTTATTCTTCTTTGATCTGAGTGGGCTGTTCTGTGTTGTTGGATTCAGGTGTGACTAATCCCATTTGATCTTCCAGTGTGGCTACTTTTGTTTCGAGTGCAATGAGTTTCTCTCTGGTTCGTTGTAGCAACGCTTGTTGCACATCAAATTCTTCACGGGGTACCAAATCCAATCGTGAAAAAGCAGCCGCTAACAAAACCCGAACATTCTTTTCCACATCTTTTACTGGACTGTTTTCCAGTATTTCACTGACTTTGCTATTGATTTCTTCCACAATATTCTTGTTCAGCATCATTTATTCTCCATGATCATTATTCTTTCACTCGGCCAAGGTATGGCCGCTACGTGATAAAATCTCATACTTCCCATGATTAGGCAATCAGTGAATTGCTGTATATATGGTACAAATCAGTATATATTCTTATTATCCATTGTTATATATGATTATTCTACTTTTACCAGTTAATATTTTACTGGGTCTCAATTGCTTCGATGAAATAGTATTCAATTTGATTACGCTACAAAATGATTGGATCGTCAGGTTATGACTATGGAACGTCTGCAGTTACTTGAAAAATGGGTCAAGACGCAATTTCCTTATAACCCGTTTACACTGAAATCTGCTTCTGCAGATGCCAGTTTTCGCCAGTATTTTCGAATCACATTTGTCGACAAAGTTAACGACGAAACTTTAATTGTCATGGACGCGCCACCGCAACAAGAAAATTGTACACCCTTTTTAAATGTGGCGAAATTATTAGCCGCCTCGTCTGTGCATGTCCCCACAGTACTGGCGCAAGACCTGGAGCAAGGATTTCTGTTGCTTTCGGATCTCGGTGATACGACGTATTTGCAAGCACTCAATGCCGATGCTGATATGGCCAATGGTTTGTATGGCGATGCAGTCGTTGCCTTGATTCAGATGCAGTTGACAAGTAATGTTGGTGGTTTGCCTAAATATGATGAAGCATTACTCCTTAGAGAATTAAATTTATTTCCAGATTGGTACATCACGAAGCATTTGCAGATAGCATTGACTACAAGCCAGCAAGCTGAGATTGATGCGACATTTGCACAGGTCTTGAAAAGAACGCTCTCCCAACCCAAGGTTTTTGTGCATCGTGACTACCATTCACGGAATTTGATGGTGGCTTCACCCAATCCCGGCATTATTGATTTTCAGGATGCTGTTTGTGGTCCGATTACTTACGATCTTGTGTCCTTATTCAAAGATGCTTACATTCGCTGGGATGAGGATCGTGTTTTGGACTGGACAATCCGCTATTGGGAAAAAGCACGAAAAGCAGGACTACCTGTCGCAGCTGATTTTTCTGATTTTTATCGAGATTTTGAATGGATGGGGGTGCAACGTCATCTCAAGGTATTGGGTATTTTTGCACGTTTGTGTTATCGCGATGGTAAGGATGCCTATCTTCAAGACATGCCTTGGGTCATGGAATATTTGCGGAAATCGTGTGCACGCTACCGAGAGCTGCATTCATTGCTCAATTTATTGGATGAATTCGATGACATAGAACCGGGTGCAAAAGTTGGTTACACATTCTAATTCCGTGGCGTTCAAAGCTATGATTCTGGCTGCTGGACGCGGTGAACGAATGCGTCCCTTGACGGATACGCTACCCAAACCATTACTGCAAGTGGGTAGGCAATCTTTGATTGAACATCATCTGGAAAATCTGGCACGGGCTGGCTTTGTGGATATCGTGATTAATCACGCGTATCTTGGCGCAATGATAGAAGCCGCACTCGGCAACGGTGAACGATACGGTGTGCACATACACTATTCACACGAACCTATGGTACTGGAAACGGCAGGAGGTATTGCCAACGCATTGCCATTATTAACCAAACAATTAGCCGACCAGCCTTTTTTGACGGTTAATGCGGACATCTTTTGTAATTTTGAGTTTGCTAAATTATTGCCCGTTTTGCAGCGAATGCAGTCAAATCCTGGCCAGAGTCACGCGCATCTGGTATTGGTGGATAATCCAGCCCATCATAGTGAGGGTGATTTTGCATTAGATGCCCATCAGGTTACGTTATCAGGGTGTAAAAAACTGACTTTTACTGGCATGGGTGTCTATCAGCCCAGGTTTTTTAGTGATTTGGCCCCTGGCATGGCAATCAAGCTCGCACCATTACTGCGCGCGGCGATCAAAGCAGAGAAGGTAACTGGTGAATATTTTGATGGGGTATGGATAGATGTGGGGACGCCTGAACGGCTACAATTATTAAATAAGCAACTCAATGAAAATGAGATTTAGTATCTGAATGTTGCAGTTCATTAGAGAATCATTAAAAAGGCTGGAATATTTCCAGTATTTTAGCTATGTCTAATTTTACATGATGCAGATATCCCAATTTATTAGTGTTTACGTATTTAAATAAACTAAGATAAAAAAAACAGGGAATTTTCATAAACATACTGTTAAGTGTCTTATGGAAAAAGAATTCGCATTATTCATAGCCGATCTTGAATACGGACTAAAGAACACGAAATGTGCCGAGGATCGCAATTTATACGAAAAGTATTTGGCTCAAGCCGCGTGTATCATGGGCAAGATTATTCTAGGTGCTCCAAAAACCGAAATATTTGAAGAAATTGATACTAATGAAAGGCTTTGGGGTAATACTTGGCTACAAGACCCTGTTTATAAGAAATCTGCAAATAGCTACAAAAAGTTTTAAGGAAGTTGCAGGATATCAAGGTTATGGGTAACACTTAACAAGTGGCGGCAATCTGACGGCTAAACCGCCGCTTCGCTCTGTTTTGTCCACAGTTGCGCCAAGCGTTAGGCCTAAAAAAATGAGTTGGAAATGAAGATATTCTGGAGCTACGCCAAGTTAGATAATATGGAACCTCATAAGCTTACAAAGCTCAGAGAAGCCTTTTCTGTGGTTTTCGACGAAACTACAGGGTCTAATAACAAAATCCTAGTTGATGAAATTGACCTTCAATGGGGAGTACAGTGGAAACAAGAAATCGAAAAACTCATTCTCTCATCAGACGCAATGATTTCAATACTGACGCCATCTTATTTTAATAGCCGAATGTGCATATATGAATTCAAATTCGCTGAGGAAAACGGAACCAAGGTATATCCATTATATTTCCGAGAAGCCAAGAATGGCCTCCGAAGTGCATTCAAGGAAGAGGGTAATCAAGAAAATATAGCACTTAACCGAGCATCTGAGAAACTCGACAAATATCAATACAGAGACTTTAGAAAATATCGCAATAAGGATCTGTATAGCGAGGCCGTACAAGATTTTCTAGATGGTTTGGCTAATGGAATCGCCTAACAATGCCATGCACGGGAAGTCAAAATCGTCTTTTTGCTTTGGTTTTTCCATGCTGTGATGGCGGGCGTTGATGAATTCAATATTCAATTCTCTTCTGTATAATCTGGGGATGATTAATACCCCTTTTTTATAAAAACACTATTTAGAAACAGCCTGTTTTACTAAAGAATTCTATAATAACTGACTCATGATTCCAATAAAATCCTTTAAAACGCGTCGCCAGAAAATGTTATCGACCATGCAAAATGGTGTTGCCATCATTGCGACGGCACCTGAGCAGTTGAGAAATCGAGACGCGCATTACCCCTATCGCTTTGATAGTTATTTTTATTACTTAACAGGTTTTGCTGAGCCAGATTCAGTATTGGTGATGGCTGCTGAAACCAGCGAGTCTCCTGGTAAGCATATTCTGTTTTGTCGTGAGAAAGATACTGAACGTGAAATCTGGGATGGTTTTCGCTATGGGCCTGAAGCTGCCAAGGAAGCATTCGATTTTGATGAAACATACCCCATCTCAAGTTTAGACGAAGTGTTGCCAAAACTGCTAGAAGATCAATCTACTGTGTATTCCCCTCTGGGGCAGAATGCCGTATGGGATACACGTATTACGGGCTGGATTAATCAAGTACGCGAAAAAGCACGCAGTGGCGTTATAGCGCCGACTGAGATTCGTGACTGTCGTGTCCTGCTTGATGAGATGCGCTTGTTTAAAAGTGCGGAAGAACTCCAAGTAATGCGTCAAGCAGCAAATATCTCTACGGACGCGCATCGGCGTGCCATGCAAACGACACGCCCGGGTATGTATGAATATGAAATAGAGGCCGAGTTCCTGTATACGTTTCGTAAACGGGGGGCACAAGCACCCGCATATACCTCTATTGTGGCAGGTGGTGCAAATGCCTGTGTGTTACATTATGTGGAAAACAATGCAGAACTTCAGACAGGTGATTTGCTATTAATTGATGCAGGCTGCGAGCTAGATGGTTATGCGTCTGATATTACCCGTACATTCCCCGTGAATGGCACGTTTACATCCGTGCAAAAGGATGTCTATCAATTGGTATTATCTGCGCAGGCTGCTGCCATTGCTGTGGTCAAGCCAGGTATTGCCTGGGATGAAACGCACCAAGCAGCTTTAAAAGTACTGGCTCAGGGTTTTATTGATTTAGGCTTATGTCAGGGTAATGTGGATAGCGTGATTGAATCCGCGGACTATAAACGTTTTTATATGCATCGTACGGGCCATTGGTTAGGTTTGGATGTACATGATGCCGGTGAGTATAAACAGAATGGAGATTGGCGCTTGTTACAGCTGGGCATGGCCCTGACAGTGGAGCCTGGTTGCTATATTCGTCCTGCTGATAATGTGCCGGAGCATTTCTGGAATATAGGTATACGCATCGAAGATGATGTGGTGGTGACAGAGACAGGTCATGAACTATTGACGATTGCTGCACCTAAAGAAGTAGCAGACATAGAGGAGTTGATGCGATGAATGAGAACAACAGAAGAATTATAATCAGCAAAATTTCTGGATACAGACAAACGGGATCGCCCGAAGAAGGCATACATATAGCGCGAGCTAATCGCTGGGGAACCTATCTGATATTGATTCCTGTCCTTGCGCTTATGGCAGTACTGGGTATGTTCTTTTTTGCTGCTTTTCTTGCCTTGTTTGCGGTGGCAGCACTGGGTTTGGGAGTAAGGTTTTGGTGGATGCGGCGAAAATTTCATCAATCTGTGCAAGCAGAAGAAGGTCAATCTGTTGTCATTGAGGATGCTGAGATCATCGAGGAGACTAAAGTCGATAGAGAGAAATACAAGTAAATGGGTAATAGGTGTTTACACTTTGGCACCCAATTTCAGCGCTAATTTTCTTGATTTCTCAGATTCTTCTTGAGTGTGTTCTAGATCCAGCCACCCCTTTAAATGGGTGATGGTAATGTCTGACAATGCCTTTATCCAGTCTTCACGTTCATTGAGACAGGAAATATAGTGGAACTCTTTTCCACCAGCTTCGATGAAAGTTGCTTTAGCCTCAATGGCGATTTCTTCCAGCGTTTCGAGACAATCTGAAACAAAACCCGGGCAAATAACATCGACACGCCGCATTTTATCTTTACCAAGTTGCTGCAATGTTGCGGCAGTATAGGGGGTTAACCACTGTGCTTTGCCAAAGCGTGACTGAAAACAAACCTGATACTGATCTGCATCCAATTGTAGCGCTTCCGCCAATAATCGACCTGTTTTTTGACACGAACAATGATAAGGGTCACCTTTATCCAGAGTTGCGCGTGGCACGCCATGGAAACTCATAATCAGCTTGTCAGGTTTGCCATGCTCATGCCAGTAGTCTCGAACATTTTGTGCTAATGCCGCAATATAACCCGGATCATCATGATATTGTTTGACAGTGCGAATGGCAGGGAGGTTACGCATTTTACTCAATTCTGCAAACACATTGTCCATGGCTGCGGCAGTACTGCTAGCAGCATATTGAGGAAACAGAGGGATTATCAGAATTCGTTCACAACCCTGTTCTTGCATTCGCTTTAAAACAGTAGCAACCGATGGATTTCCAATGTTCATCGCATACTCAACAATTGGTGTAGGCTGGGTGCCTGTTTCCAGAGATTTTAACAGTAGCTTTGTTTGGCGTTCAGTGTGCACTTTTAATGGAGAGCCTTCAGGCATCCACACTTGCGCATACTTTTCTGCTGATTTTTTTGGCCGTGTGTTGAGTATTACACCATTTAAAATAAACCACCAGATATAGCGTGGAATTTCAATGACACGGGGGTTACTTAAGAATTCTTTGAGATAAGGACGCAGTGCCTGTGCTGTGGGTGCATCAGGAGTACCCAGGTTGATCAGTAACACCCCGGTTCTATTAGGTGAACCGTGCTGATAAATGTGTTCAGAGGACATAGATTTATTTTGATTATTAAAAGTTGCTAATGCAAAGGGGACAGTAATTACTGTGATAATCCACTAGAAAGTAGCCTGGCGGTGATGTCAACAATCGGGATAACCCGTTCATAAGCCATACGTCTAGGACCAATGACGCCAACCATACCGACAACATTGCCTTCAATTTCATACGGTGCGGTGACAACACTGAATTCTTCTAATGAGGCCACATCTGATTCACCACCTATAAAAATCTTGACACCACGGGCTTGACGACTTAGTTCTAGTAATTGCAGTAATCTGGTTTTACGTTCAAAAAGTTGAAATAATTGCTTCAGGCTGGTCAGATTTCCGGATAGATCATGTATATCAAGCAGTCTGCTTTCTCCCGCCAATACGATAGCCTCGCTGCTTTCATTAATTGCTTCACTGCCCGCATCAATGGCTGCGTTCATGAGGATGGTCATGTCATGTCGCAATTGTTTGAGCTCATTATTAAGGCGACCGCGAATTTCATCAAGTGTGCAGCCAGCATAATGCTGATTGATAAAATTTCCCGCTTCAATTAAGTCAGATTGGCTGTAAGCTTTATCAGTAAATATGATGCGATTTTGCACATCACCTTCTGGCGTGACAATAATCAGTAGAATACGTTTTTCCGTCAATGCCATAAATTCAATATAGCGGAACACCGCGCCTGTACGCTTGGGTGTAACGACTACGCCAGCAAAGTGGGTGAGCTCTGACAAAAGCTGGGATGCTGCATTGATTAGTCGCGATGGATTATCTGGATGGAGCTGGCTTTCCACATGGCTTAATTCCGTTTTATTCAGTGTTTCAATAACAAGTAATCTATCCACAAAGAGGCGATAGCCCTGTGGCGTTGGAATTCTCCCTGCAGAAGTATGTGGACTGGTTACGAACCCCATTTCCTCAAGGTCAGACATGACATTGCGAATGGTTGCAGGACTTAAGTCTAAGCCGGAAAACTTAGAGAGTGAACGGGAGCCGACTGGTTGTCCTTCATGTATATAACGTTCAACCAGAGTTTTTAATAAAATTTGAGCACGCTCATTAAGCTGTGTTGATTTTATACGAGTCATTGAGTTTAAGAATTATGTTGCAAGCTGTGAAGTTTGTTTCATATATGCAACACTTTCTCATATATTTACGATTAATCACGACACCTGTATTAATATGGGTTTCATTGTAATATTTTTCTTTTCAAGAAAGAGAATGCTACGTTAACATTCTACATTCATCAGCTATTGAGTAGTTTGGATTTTTAGCGGCAGTTGTGCACTACAATTTAGCGTCTAGTGGCCTAATAGTTATTTATTGTATTATCTCGTAATGAGTTCTCCATTCAAAACTATCGCATTAATCGGTAAGCATAAAAATCCAGAAATAGTGGCTCCCATTCTAACGCTTGCCAAGTATCTTACCCAGCATAAATTTAAAGTAGTACTTGATCATCTTACTGACTCACAAGCTCCCAGTAACGAATATTCTGCCTTAACGCTTGAAGAGATTGGGTTGCAGGCCGATTTGGCAGTCGTAATGGGTGGTGATGGTACTATGCTCAACATCGCGCGTATGCTTGTTTCTTATGATGTTCCGCTGGTTGGAATTAATCAGGGTCGACTTGGATTTCTCACTGATTTATCTATAGATACCATGTTGGAAACACTGGGGGCCATGCTTGAAGGCAAGTTTATCACTGAGCGTCGTATGTTGCTAACTACCGAAGTAATTCGTGATAGAGCAACCACTTTTAGTGCTTTGGCATTTAATGATGTGGTGCTGTATCGAGGTATTAGTAGTGGCATGATTGAATTTGAAGTAAGAATCAATGATGAATATATTTATACTTTGCGTTCAGATGGTTTGATTGTGGCGACACCTACTGGATCTACAGCATACGCTTTATCATCAGGTGGTCCTATCTTGCACCCAGGTCTCGATTTGATCACGTTGGTTCCAATTTGTCCGCATACGCTGAGTAATCGGCCTATTGTAGTAGGACCCGATGCCAATGTAGAAATTCGCATGCACAGTTTGGCACGCGTACGCATTAATTGTGATAGTCACTCCAACTTTGACTTAAAGCGCACGGACAAAATTATTGTACGGCGTTTTCCGAAAACAGTTCGGCTATTACATTCAACCAATCACAGTTATTACCGCATGTTACGAGAGAAGCTTGGTTGGAGCGAATTTCCCTAATGAATATGAAAAATGCTCAACTATGCTAAAGCATTTAAGCATTAAGAATTTCGTTATTGTTGATCAACTTGAGCTTGATTTTAGTCCTGGATTTACTGTTCTGACGGGTGAAACAGGCGCGGGTAAATCAATTTTGATTGATGCACTAATGCTTGCTCTGGGTGAAAGGGGTGATGCAAGTCAGATACGACAGGGTTGTGAACGCGCTGAAATCAGTGCAGTATTTGATCTGAATACAGTACCAGGTCTGGCGGACTGGTTGCAAGAAAATGATTTGCAGGGTGATGTCGGTACTTGTTTGATGCGCCGAGTTCTGGATATAAATGGCCGCTCGCGTGGTTTTATTAATGGACATACAGTGACCTTGCAGCAATTACGTGCAGCAGGTGAGAAACTGGTCGCTATTCACGGTCAGCACGCACACCAATCTTTACTACACAAAGACGCACAGCGTGATTTACTCGACGCTTTCTCGGGTAGTCGAGAGCTAGCTAAAGCAGTTAAGCTGGCTTATCAAAGTTGGCAACAGTTACACCATCAACGTACAGAATGGGAACAGTGCATTGCGGATGCGCAACAGGAACGTGAGCAGTTGGAATGGAAGTATCACGAACTTTCTAGCTTGAATTTTTCTGAGGAAGCATGGCAAACACTGCAAGCCGACCATAATCGATTGTCCCATACAGCTGGTTTGTTGGAAGCAGCAGAGATGGGTTTGGAGCAGCTATCTGAAAGTGAGATTGCGGCTAGTGTTCAAATTAATTCGGTCAATAAACAGCTGCAACATTTTCTGGATTACGATGATCGTCTTAAAACAATCATTGAGTTATTAGAATCCGCGCAAGTTCAGTTGCAAGAAGGTATTTATGAGTTAAAGCATTATCGGCAACACCTTGATCTGGATCCGCAGTACTTGCAAGAAATTGAAGATAGATTGGCAGCTATTCATGCTGTAGCCAGAAAATATCGGGTAACTCCCAACGATTTGCCAGATTTGCTGGAGACGGTTACGCAACGATTAGAAGAGCTGAATGGTAATAGTGACGACCATTCAATGATAAAGAATGAAAACGTGGCCAAAGAAAAGTATCTCGAATTCACCAAGCGTTTGAGTATGGCGCGCAAGAAAGCAGGTAAATTATTGGCACAGCAGGTTAGTGCATCCATGCAAACCATAGCAATGGTGGGTGGCACATTTTCTGTGGCTTTCATGCCACAGGAACCCGGCAACGCCAATGGCTCAGAACAGGTCGAGTTTCAGGTTGCCACCCATAAGGGTTTGCCACTCAAGCCGTTAGCAAAAGTAGCATCAGGTGGGGAGTTATCGCGCATCAGTCTGGCAATACAAGTCATTACCAGCCAAGTGGGCACTGTACCCACATTAATATTTGATGAAGTCGATGTGGGCATTGGCGGACGTGTTGCTGAGATTGTTGGCAATTTACTCAAGAAACTGGGTAAGAAACGTCAAGTAATGTGTATTACGCATTTGCCACAAGTTGCCTCAACCGGAAATCAGCAATGGCAAGTGAGCAAAACAGTTGACCCTGCAGACAGTAAAAAGGTCTTGAGCCGAATTACCGTGTTGGAACAGCAGGCGCGGATAGAAGAAATCACCCGTATGTTAGGGGGTATAAAAATTACCGAAAAAACGCGGGAGCACGCGGCTGAAATGTTGCAGAGAGGGGCATCTGACTCTTGAACCTTAATGGGCGTCTCTAAAAATTCCTATTTCGTCACAATACTTCGTTACTCACAAAAAATATTTCCTTCATATCAATTATATACTGTGTCATAATTTTTTGTTCCCGCTTCATCTTGTTTAGAACTACGAATTTTTAGAGATACCCTTAAGTGTTTATTTTGCTAGTGGATAAAATGTTGGGCCCCCATCATATCAACGAGCATACTTCTGTAATGCTAAGACTTACGGTTTTGTAACGACTCCAGTGGATTAAGATTATCCGTTAAAATCATGCCCGTATTTTGATCCAGGTTTAAAAGCCTGGGTCTCTTCGTATCTTGACCGCTAACCTGACAACTATCTACTCCAAGCATGTTCAACCGAGGAATTTAGAATGATGTGAATAGATTTATTTAACATCAATTTCGCAGGTGCGACATTATGTCACATTGATTCTGTAGCTAAATTGAGTAATAGTTAAAAAAGTTCAAGGGGCGGCAGATAGTTGCTCAGTTACCTTATAACGTAAGGGACTCCCTCCGTGCTGATTGATTGAAAATGTGGCGTCTTGAACTAACCTAATACGAAACTGTGATATTACAGCTCTTTCCTTGTGGGTGTGCTGGTTAACGAGTCAAACGATATTGGAGAGATATTGATAACCTTTCAATAAATTCTAAAATCAAGTTAAAAACACAATTGCCAACACACCTCTTTTTTTATTTCTATTCCTGTTTACTCCATTGAACAAAGACATTCGATCTCTTCTTATTTGATTTTTCGAAGATTTGCCGCGAGGTCGTTCATTAAACTTAAGTTTGAGGTATGTCATATCTGTAAGTGCGACAATTTGCCACATTGATTTCAGCTCAATAGACAAACATACTATTTAAAAGGCTATGTCGCAATTAACTATTGGTTTTTGTTAACTCTCTAATTGTACTTTAATTATTGAGGCTATCAAGTCCATGGTTAATAAGGGTTTTATGAATTCTTAAATCAAATTCAACATTTAATTGTGACATAGCCATTTAAAAGTATCTGTAGCAAAGAGAACAATAAATATTTATGAAGTATCTTTGTTTAACGAACAAATACTTTGATAAGACATAATTTATGAGGAACTAATAAAACATGAAAAGATTAAGTAAATTTAAATTAACTGCACTTTCATTAACTGCCGTCATGTTGATAGGGGGAGGGCAAAGTACATTTGCACATACTCGGTTTGATGTGTCTGCGCAAACTGAAGGTGTTCGGAACATCAATCATATTGTGATTTCTCATTCTTGCAATGAAAATTCGCGCACGATCGGAACCTCTGTTGTTTTCCCGGATGGTGTGGATTCAACCATTCTGGTGGATGGCCAACCGAGTAGCGGTCAGTTGCTCGATTTTCTGACAAACTATGGAAATAATGTCCAGCTTTTGATGGATCGCTCAGCGTTTGACTCAATGGAAGAAAAAATTGTTGGTGGAAACGTTGTGGGATTCTGGGCGGGTGGTGGGCCGGGTATGCCAAATAATTTAAATGTAGCGACGCCTGTCAGGCATACGGCAGCTGGTATTGAGCCAACTTCCTGCGCTGCCAGCGTTGCGATCAAAGTATCGATTGCTGATATTTGTGAAATTACCAGTGTTGGCGGCTTTAACGATGATGTTGTCAGACTGTGGACACATAATGATCTGGGTACGTCGTTTGATCGTGTGAGTGAAACTGACGATGGTCCGGCTACATTTACGATTGCACGAGACTTGATAAATAATCCACTACCGGAATCATGTGGTAATGGCGTTGCTGTAGAAGTCAAACCATCTGCGGCACAGATTAATCGCGATATGCCTATTAGCGTTAATGGTCAGCAAGTTTGGCCAGCAAACTAGTTTTTAGCAATTTTGAAATAAATATGAGCGGGTGTTACCCGTTCATATTTATTGGTAAGCCACCTTCCTTGTTCTTTTTGTTTACAACAAAAATCGCATTAGGTTCTATCTTGTATTTCTAAGCGAAAAAACTTCTAATGTGCTTCAATTAGCTTTTATTCGAGTACCTGTAAAACTTAACCCTATAAAATATAGGGTTAAGTAGGTGCGGCAATTTGTCACATTGCTATTTTGTTAGCTGAACCAGATAATGTTATTAGATGTCAGCAATGCGCGTGTTTGCTATTTCTTTAAGCATAACAAAGCTATCAAGTTGCATGCTGTTTAGAAAATCTACATAAGAGGTTGCGACAATGCAATATCTATCCATAAAAAGAAATTTAGTATCAGTCTTTATTATCTGCACAGTTGGTTATGCGGGTATCTGTGGTGCGCATACGGCAGGTGCCACGCTTGACGCTAATAATACGATTAGAAGTTTTACAGGCCAGGCGTTTGTGACTTGTTTTGATGATGGTAATGGGCCTGCAGACAATATTATTGTTAGAATCAGAGATTTGTCTGCGCCCATACCAGGCCTGTTGACGAACATACAGGTTTATAAAGGTAACAAATCAAATAGTATCAGCGACACAATTTCAGGCGATGCAGATTTTAGTCCATTTATTACTCTGCAAAATGGTGGGGGGGTGTACTGGATATTGGTAAATAAAACTGATATAGGGGCTAGAAATTTTGAAGTTGAATATCACTGCAATACCCTTAACGGCGTACATACTGGAACGGATATTGGGGTTACACAATTTGGTGAACCTAATTAAATCTATTAATAACAGGCGTTTTTATTAGTGGTTTATGTTCATGATAAAACAGATTCAATTATTATTTTCTGTGGGATTAGCACTAAATCTGATGATGATCGCGCCATTAGCAGCAATATCCGTTGGGGATAGTTTGCCTGCTTGTGCTTTGACTTCTTTGGATGGTTCACATGAGCATAATCTGCAAGCCTTACGTGGGAAAGTGATTTATGTGGATTTTTGGGCGTCTTGGTGTCCGCCTTGTGTCAAATCTTTTCCGTTCCTAAATCAGTTAGAAAATGATTTGAAAAATCAGGGATTGCAGGTAGTCGCTATTAATTTAGATGAAGAACTTGCAGATGCACAAATATTTCTGGATAAATATCCCGCTGATTTTGCCATTGCGCTCGATCCCGACAAGCAGTGTGCTCAAGACTTTGGTGTGATTGCCATGCCTTCTTCTTATTTGATTGATCGCAAGGGGGTTGTTCGTCACGTACATCATGGATTTCGTTCTGGAGATGTGTCGGCACTGCGTCTTGTAATAGAAAGTGTCTTGGGCGAACCGCTATGAATCATAAGTATGTATTGAATCTAATAACCGTATTCTTACTGATAACAAATATTGGTTTGTCAGGCTGTGCCCATGTAGCACCATGGGAACGTGGTGTCTTAGCAAAGCCACAAATGGCTGTGGATCCTCTTCCCATGCAAAGTGTGACACGTGCGCATAATTATGGCAGTCGCGAAGCAGCCGCGAGTACTCACTCCGCTGGTGGAGGGGGTGGCTGCGGCTGTTTCTAAATCATGAGGCGGAAAAACATGTTTCATGAAAACAGGTAGTCACCAGCCTGGAGATAGACAGCAAAAGCAGGTTGATTCTTCGCAGTCCCGTGAGTCAAAGTTACCTGCTGGCTCGTCAAGTAATACAACACTTCAGGCACTGACTTCTGCCGCGTTGGTCCTACCTGGTTTATTGATGCAACCCGTCCAGGCTGCAGATGCCGGAGCGGGTGCAGATAGTTTCAGTTTCCATTACAGCCGATTTCAGGAAGGCAAACGCAAGCTTTTTACTGTCCCCAATAATGTAAAGCCAATCCAGGCAGATGTAATTCATGCGAGTGGTGGACTTTCGTTAACGGATCGAGTTAAATTTTCATTTAACTACTCACGCGATACCTGGTCGGGCGCAACACCCGTTACCACAGCTCCTTTAGCAACCAATGGTAATCGGCCTATTCTAGAAAATACGCCTTTCGGTGTGATTACCTCAGGGGCATCACCTTTTGTCAATACCAAGATCCTGTTAGATCGACAACTAAACCCAATTAGACGTGACCCTCTAACTGGACAAGTGATTGGGAAAGACACCCGTCTTGTCGAGATTATTTCTTCCGCATCCCCTGAAACTCGCGATGCTGCTAATTTTAATCTGGGGTATGAGTGGAATGAAGCTGCTTTGAATATTAGTGGTGGTCTTTCTTCGGAAAATGACTTCGAATCGCGTTATGGCAATGTAAGTGGACGCTTAGATTTTAATCAAAAGTTAACCAGCCTGAAATTTGGTTTGGGGTATTCCAAAAGTGATATAGCTGCCATTCTTGATCAAGATATTATTCCTTATTTGACCAGAACCGCCTACGCCAAACAGATTGAAAGTAGAGGTGGTTCAGAAATACTGCATGGGGGTAGACAGGACTGGACGGCGAGTCTGGGTTTAACCCAAATACTTGGCAAGCGTGCGCTTATTGATACCAATATTGGTTATACGCACAGCACCGGATTAATGGAAAATCCGTACAAGGCCATGACCGTTATTTTTGTTGATCCTGATGTTTTAAACGATGGTCAAGATACTCTGATAACTGGTGATGTACGTGCCCTGGTTGAACAAAGGCCAGGTGTGCGTAATCAATTAGCTATCAGCAGTAAGTATGTTCAGCATATCAGCCCATTTGACGCTGCATTGCACCTGAACTATAAGTTTTCCTTTGATGACTGGGGGATTAATACCAATACCTTTACAGTTGACTGGGTGCAGCCACTAGGTAATGGTTGGACCCTGACTCCCCGAATTCGTTACTATTCTCAGAGTGCAGCCAATTTTTATCAGCCTTTTTTATTTTCGCAGCAGAACTTCAGTCAGAATGTAGTGGATACATCTGGTCGTGAAGTTTGGGAAGATGTTAATAATCCAGATACGCTGTTTGTGCGTGACGAGAACTTTAATTTATTGGATAGAGACGGTAATTTGGTCGATGAAGCATTGTTGAATGTACAACCTAAAACAACTCCGTTTGATGCAAAGAAATTGCCAAAAAGTTTTTCCAGTGATCATCGTTTATCAGGCTTTGGATCTTTAAGTGGTGGCGTTACCCTAAACAAGCGGCTTGTCAGAGGCATCGAGCTACAAGCAGGTTTTGAATACTATGCACGGGCAAGTTCGTTAAAACTGGGTGGGGGTGGCGGGTCAGGGTTTGCTGATTTTAACTATTACGTTGCCAATGCAGCAATAAAAATTGATATAGAAAAGCTAAACTTTAGCAGTCATAGTGGCGGTGGTAGCGGCAACGCGCAAGCGCATCACAAAGTGTCAGGGCAGCACCATCATGGTGGACACGTACCCGCTGGTGTCATGTCAGGCCACATGTTGGATAAAGCTGGAGATTTTATGTTCGGCTATCGTTTTATGTATGGACGCATGGGAGGAGACATCCTGCATGGGGATCTTGTGGCCAGTGACCAGGAGGTCGTTACGCAAGGTTGTAGCGATACGCTCAATTGCAGGGTTGCTCCTACCTTTATGAATATGAAAATGCACATGCTCAATGTGATGTATGCGCCCACGGATTGGTTGAATCTGATGATTATGCCAAAATTTGTTGATATGGAAATGAATCTGCGTGAATTGTCAGGACGCCCTGACCCGCTGCCAGGGGTGCATGAGCATACGGGTATTGCTGGTCATGCTACGGGCGGCGTAGGGGATACCACAATTTCTTCATTGGTAAAGTTATACGACGTACCAGGTCATCGACTGCATATGGGTTTGGGATTCAGTGCGCCGACAGGAAATGTTGGTCTGGAATTCAGGCGAGTATTTCAAATCGATGGTGGGTTGGATCACTTTGGTATGCAGTTAGGCAGTGGCACCTGGGATTTTTTACCCAGTTTGACCTATACAGGTGAAAGTAGCAGGTGGTCCTGGGGTGCGCAGCTTAATGGTGCCAAGCGTATGGAATCGAAAAATAAATCGGGCTACCGTTTGGGTGATGAGTTTCAGGCTACGACTTGGGGTGGTTACAATTTAACCAAATGGCTTTCCGCTTCTATACGTGGGATCTATACTGTACAGGGTGCGATACAAGGTGATTTTAATGCATTTAATGGGCGTTCGGGGCCTCAGGATTTTCCTGGCAATCAGGGTGGACAGTATTGGGATATCGGGCTTGGTGTCAGTGCTTCAGTACCCAAAGGAAAATTTGTTGGCAATACACTGAGTTTTGAATGGTTACAGCCAATACGAACTGACGTTAATGGATTTCAGCTTGATCGTAAGGGGGCTCTTGCAGCCAGCTGGAGCTATCACTTTTAAACAGGACTCAAATTGGCTAGCTTGAAGCTTTATCATTACGACTTTAAGGCGATGGGCAGTCCCTGTGCGATTCAGTTGTATGCTAAAACTCATAAGAAGGCCAAACAAGCGGCCAATGCTGCGATGGCTGATGTTCGTCGATTGGAAGGTATTTATTCACGTTATCGCGTTGACAGTTTTTTATCTGAAATAAATCGTATCGCAGAATGTGGCGGCAGCATTTCTGTGGATGCAGAAACTGCTGGATTATTGGATTACGCGGCAACGTGTCACAGTGAAAGTGATGGGTTGTTTGATATTACTTCGGGTATTTTGCGCCAGGCTTGGGACTTTAAGTCGGACAATATTCCATCTGACACAACCATTCAGAATTTACTTGAAAAGGTAGGTTGGCATAAGTTGAATTGGATGGCACCCGTGCTTGAATTTCAAATACCAGGTATGGAAATTGATTTTGGTGGCGTGGTCAAAGAATATGCAGTGGATCGAGCAGCAGCCCAATGTTGGGAAGCAGGTATTCGCCATGGTGTGGTTAATTTAGGTGGCGACATTAAAATAATTGGCCCCCATGCAGATGGCAGTCCTTGGCGTATTGGTATACGTCATCCTCGTCGTGCCGATGCGGTATTACAGACATTGCAATTACACACTGGCGCATTAGCTAGTAGTGGCGATTATGAACGCTGTATTACACTCAATGGTGTGCGTTATGGTCACGTGCTCAACCCTAAAACAGGGTGGCCAGTGCGACGCATGGCTTCAGTGAGTGTCGTAGGTGATTTTTGTGTGGTGGCAGGCAGTGCCTCGACGATCGCGATGCTTAAAGAAGAAAAAGGGCCAGATTGGCTTGATGAACTCGGTTTATACCATTTGTGGGTTGACATGGATGGGAAGGTGGGTGGTTCGCTTGTTCAGTTGACAAATGACGAGAGTATGTAAAGTGAAACTGTGATTTGTGACAGGCTGTTTGAAAGCTGAGCACGATCCAAATAAATAAGGGAATCTTTCGACAATGCCGGGGATTCTCTTAGTTATTTATGAGGAAAGTAAAGAACTGCACAATCGCGAATTTTTGGATATACGTCGTCAAAGTATTTTAGGTTAGACACTACAGATTTTATATTAAAGTTTGGCTATGTCGCAATTAACTATTGGTTTTTGTTAACTCTCTAATTGTACTTTAATTATTGAGACTATCAAGTCAATGGTTAATAAGGGTTTTATGAATTCTTAAATCAAATTCAACATTTAATTGTGACATAGCCTA
>CAXBGL010000037.1:0-18759 GCA_963975255.1 uncultured Nitrosomonas sp.
CAACTTACACTTTTTTAATACCCCGTGGTCTTGCCACGGGGTTGTTTATTGGGTTCCAAAAGATTGTTAGCTGTATCCATCTCTTCAGGTCATACTGCGCAGGTCAGTTTACCGACAGGTCAATACGGAATGCACGTTTTAGTGGGGTCGGACTGGTGTAATCTAGAAACAGGATTTTCTGATGGTGCGAATATTTCAGTAGCCGGTAATGTTTCAATTAAGGCCGGTTTAACGACATTGATGCAGTTCTATGGTTCAGGACTTCACCCTGTGCAGCTTGCGCTGGCTCATAGTATGTCGCGACCTAAGAGTCCTCAGAATATAAAGCAACCTTCTGAAGTAATTGGTGTCGGAAAACTTGATCTATTGCAAACACGAGAGGGGCATTATTTCAGTTCAGGAACTGTCAATGTATCACAGGTGGTGTTTATGATCGATACGGGTGCAACAACCGTATCAATCTCATCAAGGATTGCATCACGAGCGGGTATACGAAAATGTTTTTCCCACACGGTGTCAACTGCGAATGGTAACGTCAACGCTTGCACGGCAACAGTTTCTGAGGTTACATTTGGAAAATTCAGGCTTACCAATGTTGACGTGACGATTATGCCAAATATGCCTGGAGATGCTTTGTTGGGTATGAATGTGCTGCGGAATTTCCACATTGAGCAGATTAATAACATGATGCGCATTTCTTCACTTTGATTGGTACAGTTTTTGGTTAACGTTGTAATTTAGCTTTATTCAACTACTCATTCAGATAATCCTAAATTCTTCAATTGAGCGTTTCATACACTTGAATACGTTTAACTGAGGAATTTAGGATAATGGCATGACTGGCAGTGTTACTTCTTTTTCTTTGTTAGAATTACCCCATCTATTTTATCAATGCGCCTAATTTACGATTCGGTACGCAAGAGGAAACCAGAATGCCAGAATTTGTTGTTTGTGCTCTGTATAAATTTGTGTGTCTGCCCCAATATATGGAGATACAGCGTCCATTGCAGGCGAAGTTAATTGAAAATCAGGTTAAAGGGACGCTGTTGCTGGCGGAAGAAGGTGTCAATGGCACCATTTCGGGCAGCCGGGCAGGCATTGATTCAGTTTTAGGATGGATGGCGACGATACCTGAGTTTTCTGCAATGGAGATCAAAGAATCCATGACCAACCAGTTACCATTTAAGCGAAGCAAGGTAAAGCTGAAGAAGGAGATCGTCACAATGGGGGTTGAGGGAATAGACCCGAAGCAAGTAGTCGGTACCTATGTAACGCCACATGAGTGGAATGATTTAATTAACGATCCAGACGTTTTGTTAGTCGATACACGAAACCAGTATGAAGTCGCGGTGGGTGCTTTTACCAATTCGATAAATCCAAGAACCACAACTTTTCGCGAATTTCCGCAATATGCGTCACAACACCTTGATCCATCGGTACATAAAAAAGTGGCAATGTATTGCACCGGCGGAATTCGTTGTGAGAAATCTACAGCGTATTTAAAAAAACAAGGGTTTGAGGAGGTATATCATTTGCAGGGTGGTATCCTGAAATACCTTAAGGAAATTCCAGAAGAAGCGTCTTTATGGCAGGGTGAGTGTTTTGTGTTTGACGAACGGGTTACGGTGAACCATCAGCTTGAGAAAGGCAGTTATGATCAGTGCCATGCTTGCCGTTTGCCTATCTCAGAAGAGGATAAATTGAGCGAGTATTATCAACAAGGTGTCAGTTGTCCCGTTTGTTATCATAAGCGTTCGAATACGGATAAAGCCAGGTATCAGGAGCGAGAAAAACAAGTACAGTTAGCTGAAATCAGAGGCGAAATTCACATTGGGAAAATAACTGGCAAAAGTGATGGTTAACCCCCAAATGCATAAATTGCCGAGGTTTATTTATTATCTTCTTTTAGTAAATAAAGTATAGCCGGTCAACAGGCCAAGGGTGACAAAAGCAACCCATGACCAGTCTGGAATCGTCAGCGTTAAAAACTCCCAATCTACATCAGCACAATCCCCATTTGCCTCGAACATGCCTGGCCACCATTGTGCGATGGGTAAGGTATTGAGAAATGCTTCTTCAGGACTAATCCCGCATTCGAAAGATTCTGGGTAGCGGATTAACCAGGACTGACGTGCTGCGACTATGGCACCTGCCAATGCAAAAACTGTCATCAGGCCACTGTATAGTCGTCGGCCTATTATTTTTGGATTGTGAAGAAATGCCAATAATGCCGTGAGTCCTAGTAGCCAATAAGCAACCCGTTGTGCAACACAAAGTGGGCATGGCAGTAAGTCATCTATGTGTTGTAGATATTGTGCGTAGCCAATCAGACCGACACAGCTTAGAAAAATAAATAGAAAAACGGTTCTCATTTTAATTCCATTTTTAATTTTGGTTGGCGTTGGGTACTGTATTTGTTTATTTTTCTCATTCCACCCGCGATTATTTTGTATTCAAGCAAGCGGCATTCTAGCGCGCCATTAAATAATGGTGTGCGGCGTGATGCGCTCAAACGTATTGACTTAGGCAGGAGTGCGTCAGCCGAAAAAATATAAGCATTCCACCCGCTGAATTGTCGCTTTAATATGTCACCCAATTTGGGATAAAGATCGGCAAGCACTTGTAGTTCGCCGATACGTACGCCATAGGGTGGATTGGTTATAAACACGCCATGCGGAAATGGCGCAGAAATTTCTAATATATTGGCTTGCTTTAACGTTACCACGTCAGCAAAGCCTGCGGCAGTTAGATTGGTGTTGGCATCGGCTAATGCGTCACCATACAGATCACTGCCATATATGGGTTGCGGTGTTGGCAGCAGTTGTGCGGCTATGGCTGTTTGTTTTAAATTATTCCATAGTCCACTTTCAAAATTCTGGAATTTCTCAAAGGCAAAATCTCGTTTTGATCCTGGTGCGATATTGAGTGCTATTTGCACGGCTTCCAGCAAAAATGTACCACTGCCACACATGGGATCGAGTAAGGGTGTGCCGGGTTGCCAACCTGCTAAGCGTAAAATGCCCGCTGCCAGATTTTCCCGTAGTGGCGCATCTCCAGAAACTTTTCTGAGTCCACGTTTGAATAATGCTTCGCCAGAAGTATCCAGATATAAAGTGAATTTTTGTTTATCAAGAAAACCATGAATACGAATATCGGGTTGTGCCGTGTCCACACTGGGGCGATTACTCGTAATTTCACGGAATTTGTCACAAATAGCATCCTTAATTTTAAGCGTAATAAAGTCCAGACTACGCAATGGGCATTTAATTGCTGCCAGATTGACACGAATAGTCCGTTGCGGTGTAAACCACTCATTCCATGGCAGCGCATAAGTTGCCTGGTATATATCGCTTTCTGTAGTATAGGGTTGACTGGCAATCTGCCACAATATGCGGCTAGCGATACGACTTTCTAGATTGGTGCGGTAACCAATACGCCAGTCACCTTGAAATTTTACACCGCCATTGCGTGGCTGCACCAACGATGCGCCTAGTTGTTCCAGTTCGGCAGCAAGTATTGCTTCAAGTCCACGTGGACAAGGCGCAAAAAACTGAAGAAGTTTTGGTTTCATATTGATAAGTGGTTGTCAGCGGTGTAAGTATTTAGGGTGTTATCGGTTTATTTGTGATATTAATCATCCTTCTAGCGTTTCAGATTGCCATTGTTTGACTTTAAGGTATGGAAACACGTAACGACAACGCGTATGTTTGACAACGTGATGGAGTCAAACAGCGGATGGTGAATCGTTGTCGTTTATTTCTCTTTCCATATTGCATAAGCCAGTAATGCCCATGCACTGAGAAATGCAACGCCACCAAATGGTGTGATCATGCCCAATTCACGTATTCCTGTCAGGCTTAATACATAAAGACTAACGGAAAATAGAATAATACCCGCAAACATGAGCCAGCCAGAAAGTGCGATTAATCGAGATTTGGAAAAGTGTAAGAGTGTCAGGCCAACGATGAGGAGCCCGGCTGCATGATAGAAATGATACTGTATGCCCGTTTGGTATACAGCGAGCATATCAACAGAAAGTGTTTTTTTTAGGCCATGTGCGCCAAAGGCGCCCAGTGCAATACACAGGAACGCATTGATGGCACCAAGAGTAAGAAAAGTTTTTGGCATTGCAGTATGATTCCTTGCTGGAGGGAGAATGGTTTATTTTATAATTTGGCGTGAGTACGTTGCAGTTGATATCACCAAGTCAGTAACGTTTGTGCGGTGTTCTTCATCGCAATTGTATCTGTTTAGGCATTATTTTTCTTAGATACATTGGCATCGCACCATCCTTTTGCAAATTTTACCTGAATATCATCGCCAACATTGATTTGATTGCTTTCGTTTATCATCGTGCCTTGCGCAGTATAGGTAATGCTATAGCCGCGTGCTAGGACAGATTGTGGATTTAGGTGCGTCAGTTGTGCTTGCTGGTGTTGTTGGTTCATCTCTAATGTTTGGATACGATGAGAAATAGCGCGATGTAATCGTAATGCCCACTCATGCTGCTGTTCGACTAATCGAGAAATGCTGGGGCTGGCAGCAGAAATGCATTGATTGAGTTCACACAAGTGCCAATGGGTCTTTTCAGTTTGGCGTAACCAGGCATTAACGAGTCGTTCATGCAGTTGTCTGACGTGTGTGTGTTGATTATGAATACGCTCACCAGGATGGAGTAATCGATGCGCTAATAAATCAATATTCTGCATATGGCGTTCCATGTAATGCATTATTACACGTTGCATACGATTACCTAGTGTATTTAATCGATGTAGTAACTCTTTGCTGTCCAGACAGGCAAGTTGTGCGGCACCCGTTGGTGTGGGAGCGCGTTTGTCCGCGACGAAATCTGCAATGGTAAAATCCGTTTCGTGGCCGATGCCACTGATGATAGGGATGGTACAAGCAGCGATTGCCTGCGCTACAATTTCTTCATTGAATGCCCATAAGTCTTCAATGCTACCACCACCACGGCAAAGTATCAGTACATCACAATCAGCATGTTTTGAAGCGGTATGGATACATTCTGCGATCTTTTCTGCAGCACCTTCACCTTGTACGGGGGTAGGATAAATAATGACTGGTAGCGCAGGCATACGGCGTTGTAATGTGGACAAAATGTCGTGCAGTGCCGCCGTGGCAGGTGATGTAATGATGCCGATCTGCTTTGGAAAAATGGGTAAAGGTTTTTTGCGTTCGGGCGCAAACAAACCTGCTTTTTCTAACCGAGATTTGAGCTGCTCATATGCTTCAAATAATTCGCCCAGTCCAGCGCGACGTATAGTTTCGACATTTAGTTGGAAATCACCGCGTGATTCATAAAGGGTTACGCGTGCACGTACTTCAACTTGCAATCCATCTTTGGGTTGCCAGTCGAGATATTGATTCTTATGGCGGAATATGACGCAGCGCACTTGAGCGCTAGCATCTTTGAGAGAAAAATACCAGTGACCTGATTGATAACGTTTGAGATTGGAAATTTCGCCCTTAACCCAAAGCAATGGTAGGGTCTGTTCCAATAGTATTTTTGCGCTATAATTCAATTCACTTACGGTTAATACTGCACGCGGAATATTAAGTTTTGGGGGGAGATTCATTTTTATTTTCTGCAATAATCCACATTTCCTGTTGAGACTACATAATTAATTGGGCGAAAGCTACTAAAACTATGACTTTGCATGTAACTATTTGATTGTAAATAATTTACATAAAGTTTAAAAATTAATCAAACCAGAGAATATTGTTATAGAAGGGGAACTTAAGGATTGTATTCAGCACTTATGTACAAACTTACCCACAGAAATTGTGGATAGAAAAAACTGTCTACGTTCTTGCTGAAAATACGCTAGCAAGATACATTACACGTCTCATTGTATAAAATAAAAAATAAATTAGGGAATAGATTAATGAATAGAATAATATCTGGTTCAGGATACTGAGGAGACTGTCGCGTGTTATCTTTAATTCAAGCAGCGGGCTGGCCGGTATGGCCAATTGTTTTGGCTTCCATTGTTGCGGTTGGTATTATTGTTGAGCGTATGTGGACCTTGCGTATGCGTATTATTTGTCCCAAGGAATTGCTACCCAGAGTATTAAATGAGTACAAGAGAAATGGCGTAGGACCCGATATGGTCGCACGTTTACAAAAACATTCTCCGTTGGGGAAAATTCTTTCAGCAGGTCTGAAAAATGTTCACAGTTCACGTGAAATCATGAAAGAATCCATAGAAGAAGCTGGTCGTGTGGTTGCCTTTGATTTGGATCGTTATCTTACTACGTTGGGAACAATTGCCTCGCTGAGTCCACTTATGGGTTTATTCGGAACTTTAGTGGGGATGATAGAGATATTTGGTGCCAATTCACCAACAGGCAGTAATCCAGCACAGCTCGCCTATGGTATTTCTGTAGCATTGTATAATGCTGCATTTGGTATATTGGTAGCAATACCCAGTATGATTTTTTATCGATATTTTCGTGCCAAAGTTGATGCGTTAGTGATCGAAATGGAATTACAGGCTTTGAAACTGGTTGAGCTTGTGCATGGAGAGCGACAAAGTTAATATGTTCGCAGCTCAGTTTGGTATCCAACTCAGGAGTTTTTCTATTTTTGCAGAGTTAAATAATGAATGATGATTATTTATCTTGCGGTTTTTATTAGTGCTTAAAGTCAAGATAGATGGCAGTCAGTGTTTTGTCTAAGTAAGAATATGTCTTTTTAATACTATGTCAAAATCAAGGCTATGTCACAATTAAATGTTGAATTTGATTTAAGAATTCATAAAACCCTTATTAACCATTGACTTGATAGTCTCAATAATTAAAGTACAATTAGAGAGTTAACAAAAACCAATAGTTAATTGCGACATAGCCAAAATCAAGTTGGTTGGCCTCATTCCTAAGAATTTCTATCACGCAGGTATTACTATTTGCAAGAGGACATCCAGGTATGGGTATTCATGGAGGTTGGTTTGAGTAATAGGCGTTCATTGGTTACAGGTGGTGGTGGTTTTATTGGTTCACACTTGGTGAGGCAATTGCTGGAGCAGGGTGACACAGTACGGGTTTTGGAATTGCCTGGTGTGCCGCTTCCGTCTGCTGTGGAGGTGGTACGTGGCACGGTGTGCGATGCCAGTGTCGTGCGTCGTGCACTTAAAGGGGTGCAGCGCGTGTATCATTTAGCAGGTAATCCGAATTTATGGGCGCGTGACAAAAATGAATTTCAGCGCGTCAATTATGAGGGAACTTGTACGATTTTCAGTGAGGCCGCGAAGCAGGATCTTGAAGTGGTAGTATATACTTCAACCGAATCAATTTTGACTGGTAGTACGCGAAGAGATTCCCCTGTAAATGCGACAGTGCAGCGCAAGTTCAATGAAATGCCTGGTCCTTATTGCCGTTCAAAATTTCTTGCTGAGCAGACAGCCTTTCAAGCAGCGCGTGATGGTTTGCCAGTTGTTATAGTTGCACCCACATTGCCTGTTGGTCCAGGAGACCGCTTGGTTACGCCACCGACGCGTATGATCATGGATTTTATTAATATCAGAACGCCGGCCTACCTTGATTGTGGTTTTAATCTAGTGGATGTGCGTGATGTGGCAAAGGGACATATACTCGCAGCTGAGCATGGACGTTCTGGTGAGCGTTACATTTTGGGTAAAGAGAATTTGATGTTAAGTGAATTGCTGCGTTTTATTGAAGATATTACCGGGCTGGTTATGCCTAAGGTGCAGGTTCCCTATTGGCTAGCTTTAACTGCAGGTGTGTTGTCTGAATTTTTAGCGGACTATATAACGCATCGCCCACCAAGAGCGCTTTTAACGGGTGTGCGACTGGCACATTACCCTATGTTTTTTGAAAGTGATAAAGCGATCGATGAATTGTCTTTTCCACAAAGTCCGTTATATCAAGCATTAGTAGATGAAGTTGAATGGTTGCTGAGTGAAGGGATGATTACGCGGCACTTACCCTTGCAACAACGAATTTAAGTACAATATAAATATTATCAATTTCTGGTTATTTCGAGATAGATTGTTTTATTAATACATGAATGAGATTAATATAATATTAAAACACATGAATATGAATTTAATGATAGGGCGTAACTGCCTGACAGTTATAATTATATTGTTTTATGTTGTCGTATCAACAGGTTGCGCGTCGGTCCCTAAGAGCGACGGCTATGATGCGAGTTTGACTGATCCGGCCGATCCTCATGAAGAAATTAATCGGCTATCTTATGATTTTACCGATAGTGTTGACCGCCTTCTTGTGGAACCGGTTGTGGATATTTATGCTGAATATGTGCCCAGTGAGGGGCAGCGGTCAATAGGAAATTTCTACGATAATTTAGCTTACCCAAATGTAATTCTGAATGCCTTCTTGCAAGGCAAGCTTCATCAAGGGTTTGAGGACAGCCTTCGTTTTATTGTTAACTCAACGGTTGGGTTGGGTGGACTCTTTGATATGGCGACATATATGGGTCTACAGGAAAATGATGAAGATTTTGGTCAAACGCTGGGGGTATGGGGGGTGGATACAGGATCCTACCTGTTCATCCCATTTTTTGGTCCAAGCAATGAGCGTGATATAACAGCTATCCCCATAACTGTTGTGACTAATGTACTTTTTTATGCCGGTTATGTAGTTGGTGGTGTGGTTCTGGCTCCTTTGGCTGCATTGGGTGCCATTGATAAACGGGCGCGTTCGTCGGGTCCAATGCGTATTCGTGATCAAGCGGCATTGGACCCCTATTTATTCGTTCGAGAGGCATCTATGCAGCGTCGTGAATACTTGATTTATGATGGCAACCCACCACTCGATATTTACAATGAACCATTTCAGGATAATCCTTTACGCAGTACTCTCACAGGTAGCGCATCCAATTAAAGTCTATTTGTGATTTCTACAACAATTTTGTAATAAATCTAATAGAAATGGGCCTAATTTCATCCATAAATTATAATTTGTATTTTTGGGTAAAAGATTCTGTAATACAATGTGGTAGAAGTAATTGGTAGGGTTCCAATACATACCAGAGATACTTCTGCAACTTTTTAATTTTGTTCGTATAGGGTGAGATGACTATTTCTAATAAAGCACTTGATTTAAATCAAGAAGTGATTGATGTAGAAGAGCTGGAAAGAAAATTCACTGAAGCACGTGCGGCCTTATTGTCTTTGCAGAATGAAGATGGACACTGGTGCTTTCCACTAGAAGCTGACTGTACCATTCCTGCTGAGTATATATTGATGATGCACTTCATGGATGAAGTGGATGTTGAGCTAGAGACTAAATTAGCACAGTTTATTCGGGACCAACAAGATCTCACGCATGGTGGCTGGCCATTGTATTATGGTGGCGACTTTGATTTGAGTTGCACGGTTAAATCTTATTATGCCCTGAAAATTGTTGGTGATTCTCCAGGCACGTTATGTATGGAACGTGCACGTAAAGCTGTATTGGAACGAGGTGGCGCAGCGCGCGCTAATGTGTTTACACGCCTACTCTTGGCCATGTATAACCAAATACCCTGGCGTGGAGTACCTGTTGTGCCTGCAGAGCTTATGTTGTTACCGCGCTGGTTTCCTTTTCATCTGAGTAAGGTGTCCTACTGGTCGCGTGCTGTGATGGTGCCATTATCCATTTTGTGTACGCTGAAAGCGCAGGCTATAAATCCACGTAACGTTCAAATCCGTGAACTATTTACCATAGCACCAGAAGAAGAACGTAATTATTTTCCACCTGCGCGTACGCAACTGAATCGTGTTTTTATGTTGATTGAACGTGTTATTTCGCATATCGAACCATTTGTTCCAAAATTTTTGCGTCGTTTCTCAGTTCGCCGTGCAGAACGCTGGACAGTTGAGCGTCTCAATGGTGAATGTGGTGTGGGTGCTATTTTTCCGGCGATGGTTAATGCACATATTGCACTGTCATTATTGGGGTATGACTATGATCATCCCAATCGTGTACAGTGTCGTAAAGCATTGCAAGGATTGTTGGTGGATGAAGGTGAGCGTGCGTGGTGTCAGCCTTGTACGTCGCCTGTTTGGGACACTGTTTTGGCTGGTCTTGCATTACAGGAAGATCCAGATACTGAGCAGAAACCTGTTCGTAAGGCCCTCGATTGGCTTGTGACACAACAAATTCTAGAGGCACCTGGAGATTGGCGCGAAAGTTTTCCAGAGCTGCCTGGTGGTGGTTGGGCTTTTCAGTATGCCAATCCCCACTATCCAGACCTCGATGATACGGCCGCAGTGGCTTGGGCATTGAGTCAGGGAGATGCTCATACATATCAACAAAGTATGAATCGTGCCGCAATCTGGTTGGCGGGTATGCAATCGCGTAATGGTGGTTTTGCAGCCTTTGATGCTGATAATACGTGTCATTACCTCAATGAAATCCCTTTTGCTGATCACGGTGCTTTGATTGATCCACCCACTAGCGATGTGACGGCTCGTTGTGTGGGTTTCTTAGCCAAGTATGGCGAGTCTAGCCATCAGGATGCAGTGCAACGGGGCATGGATTTCCTATTCCGCGAACAGGAATCAAATGGTGCTTGGTTTGGACGATGGGGCACTAATTATATATATGGTACTTGGTCGGTACTGGAAGCATTGCAGTTAGCAAAGCTTGATGTTGACCATATTGCGATACGCCGTGCTGTACAGTGGTTAAGATCTGTGCAACGTGACGATGGCGGTTGGGGAGAAAGTAATGATTCTTATCTTAGACCGCAGCAGGCAGGGCAGTTTGAAACCAGCACTTCATTCCAAACTGCTTGGGCATTACTTGGCCTGATGACTGCTGGTGAAGTGAATAGTCAGCCAGTACAGGACGGTATCAGTTACTTGTTGCGACATCAATCCAGTGATGGCTTATGGCAGGATCCCTGGTTCACAGCACCCGGTTTCCCACGCGTTTTCTACTTGAGATATCATGGTTATTCAAAATATTTTCCTCTATGGGCTTTGGCTCGATATCGCGCATTGACTAGGCAGCAATTTGTGTGAGTGGTGTGGGTATCGTTACAGCCCTACGATCAGAAGCTAATTGTGTGACTTCTTTACGCTTGCCTTACAACAAAATGGTAAGTGTGGGGGATGATAGTAGTGTGTGGTTTTGTGGAATAGGGGGTGATGCAGCGCGGACAGCAGCGACTGGATTACATGCAGGTGGTGTTCATGCTTTGGTCAGCTTCGGTATTGCAGGTGCGTTAGATTCCAGCTTAAAGCCAGGTGATTTGGTGCTGCCTGAATCCATACATGCGGAGCAGATTCAGCCCGTGACCTTAGCGTGGCGTAGTCGGTTGCAACAATTATTGCCGTCACATTTAAAAATTGTGGGTGGTACATTGGCTTCCAGTCCAGTAACCTTGACTTCTGAGAAAGTTAAGCGAGAGTTGGCAACGGCAACAGGTGCTTGCGCTGTGGATATGGAAAGTGGTGCCATAGCTGACGTAGCAGCCAATGCAGGTATTCCATTTATCGCAATTCGTGCCATTATAGATCCCGTTGAGTTTTCCCCACCCATAGCAATGCTCAGCGCGATTTATCCCGATGGCAGTGTGAATTCAATGCGTTTATTGGCACTCATATTAAAGCGCTCAGTAAGTTTGAGTGAGTTGATTCACTTGGCAAAGGGTATGCATGCAGCACGCAATACTTTGTCAACAGTTATTCAATCTGCTGGCATAGGACTGGGTCATGAGCCAACAGATAATAGCGTGATATATTGATCTAGTTATAAAGCTAAGCTTTTACGGTCTGTCTTCAGGCTATTGTGATTGCAACTGCAAGCTTGCTAAGCGTGCATACAAAACACTGGATTTCATTAGTTCGTTATGTGAACCCAATGCATCTAAATGGCCATGATCGAGTACGGCAATACGATCAGCGGATTGCACAGTAGCCAAGCGATGTGCAATCACCAATGTGGTACGATTCACCATTAATTGCTCTAGTGCTTGTTGTACCCAGAATTCACTCTGTGAGTCTAATGCACTGGTCGCCTCATCCAATAGCAAAATGGGTGCATCGGCCAATATAGCCCGCGCAATTGCTAAGCGTTGTTTTTGACCACCTGATAAACCTAATCCTGCATCTCCTAAGTGTGTCTGATAACCTTGTGGCAACTTGCAAATAAATTCGTGTGCATGAGCCGCTATAGCTGCTTCTTCAACTTTTGCATCGGATACATCGGGTCGCGCATATCTGAGATTGTCACTAATGGTGCCATAAAATAAGGCTGGGTTTTGGGATACCAAAGCAAAACATTGCCGCAAAAGGAACAAGTCAAGTTGTCGGATATCAATGCCCTCCAATTTGATGCAGCCAGATTGACTGTCAAAGAAACGTAATAACAAATCAAATAAGGTCGATTTTCCGGCACCTGAAGGGCCGACTAATGCCAAGGTTTCGCCTGCTTGAATATTTAATGTCAGCGCATTGATGGCGTATACATCCGGACGGGAAGGGTAAGTAAAACACAGGTTATTAATTTCGATATTTCCAAATACAGGTGGTAGCGATTGTGCGTGCTGGGGAGACTGTATCTTGTTGGTCGCATTCAAGAGTTCCAGGGTACGTTCAGCTGCACCGGCTGCCCGCTGTAATTCACCGATTACTTCTGAAATAGAGGCGACTGCTGAACCTACAATAACACTGTAAAATACAAACGCGGCCAATTCGCCACCACTGATACGTCCTTCGATTACATCAATGCCGCCCACCCAGAGCATTAAGCCTACAGCACCCAATACCAGAATAATGACTAGGGTCACTAACAATGCGCGCTGCATGATACGGTGTTTGGCAACGGCAAAAGCGGCTTCTACATAGTCATGAAATTTGCGTTGATCAATTTCCTGGTGATTATAAGCTTGTACCGTTTTAATTTGCCCCAGTACCTCTCCAATATAAGCACCCACAATAGCAATCTTGTCCTGACTTTGACGTGACAAACCTCTCACTCTGCGACCAAATATCAGAATGGGTGCGACGACCAGGGGTACGCAAATCAGCACAATTGCCGTTAGTTTTGCGTTGGTGATAAACAACCAGATAATTCCCCCAATCATCATAATAAGATTACGCAAGGCAAATGATATCGATGAACCAATGACCGATTGCAATAAAGTCATGTCTGCTGTGAGTCGAGATTGAATTTCTAGACTGCGATTTTCTTCAAAAAAACCAGGGTGTAAGTGGATGAGATGATTGAATACCTTGCGGCGAATATCGGCAATAACGCGTTCACCCAACCAGGTAACCCAGTAATAGCGAGTAAAAGTCCCGACAGCTAGGGCGATCACCAAGCATAAAAATATAGATACGTATTGTCTTAGCAAATCTCTGGATTGGGTAGCGAATCCGTGGTCGATGAGTAAGCGAATGCCTTGTCCAATGGATAAGGTGATGGCTGCCGTGAAAAATAAGGCCAGCAGGCTATAAATAATCTGTCGTTTATAGGGCGTAACAAAGGCAGTAGCCATTTTAAAGGCTTGCCAACGTGTTTGAGTATTGTATTGATTGTCTGTCACGAACAGATAGTCATTGTAGTAAGGATTGAAAGTTTGCTAAGTAAAAAAGGAAGCTTGCCGCTCCCTTGGTTAATACCTATTTACTGGCCTGGATGTTTAATCAGGTCGGCAGGAAATTTAATAATTTCCATTGATCCATGAAAGTCCAGGCCACATAAACCGTTTGTGGGGATGTACCTTAATCGGTGCGTTCAAGCACCTCAAGCAGGTGGTAGCCAAACTCAGTTTTTACGGGACCTTGTACCTCACCAACGGGTGCACTGAAAACAACTGCATCAAATTCCGGAACCATTTGACCCGGCCCAAATTCATCTAAGTCACCACCGTATTTACCTGATGGGCAGAAAGAATGTTGCTGCGCCAGGGTGCTAAATCCCGCACCTTCCTCAATTTCGGTTTTTAGCTCGTTACACCGTTCCTCTGTTTTGACTAAAATATGACGTGCGCGGACTTTTGCCATGAATTTCTCCAGTATATTTACAATTTTTGACTTCTGAGTATGGTATTTAAGCACAGATAGGGATCGCAAATGAAGTGCGAAGATAGATTTTTTTGCAATACAATCACTACGTAAATGAGCAGTCACTGTCCCCAGTAGGTTTTTCATTGCATAAACTAATGAATTCCGGATAATTGCAGCAAGAACAACCACTGTCATCGTATCTAAATAAATGTTGAATATTTTTTGGGCTGCAATGTGTTAGTAATGGTTCTCAATCATGCTTGAACTGCGTCATGTCAATAAGACTTATACTAATGGACAGAAAGTATTGTCCGATTTGTCCTATACCCTAAAGGCTGATGAGTATGTGGCAATCATGGGGGATTCTGGCGTAGGTAAGTCCACCCTATTGAACTTGATTGCTGGTTTGGATACACCTGATTCGGGTGAAGTTATACTCGATGGTGTTACCATGTCATCACTCAATGACGATGCCGCAACGCGATTACGCCGTGAAGCGTTTGGTTTTGTCTTTCAGGCGTTTCATGTGTTGCCACATTTGACACTGAGTCAGAATATCGCTTTACCTTTGTTATTAAATAAGCGTTCTACTGAACGTGTTGCACACATATTGGCGGCGGTCGGTTTGCACGGTAGAGGGCATAATTTCCCGCGTCAATTGTCTGGTGGTGAGTTGCAACGCATTGCGATTGCACGTGCTTTAGTGCATAGCCCTAAATTAATTTTGGCTGATGAACCCACTGGTAACCTCGATCCGGATACCGCGCATGACGTGCTCATGCTCATGCGCGCTGAAATTAAAGCAAATAATGCATCGGGCATTATTGTCACCCACTCTCAAGCGGCTGCCGCAACCGCAGACCATGTGTTGTTATTGACAAAAGAAGGTTTGCATTCGACAGCCTTAAATCATAACGCATGAATCGGTTTACGTTATTCCGCTGGGTGTTGTTGGGCGAATGGCGTGCTCACCCAGTACAGGCAGTCGTCGCAATCATTGCCATTGCATTGGGCGTGGCACTAGGATTCTCAATACACCTGATTAATACAGCGGCCTTTAATGAATTTTCAGCGGCTAGCAGGAATCTTTCGGGGCAATCAGACCTACAAGTACGTGGCAAGCAAGTCATGTTTGATGAGTCACTTTTTCCAATTCTGGCAGCGTATGCGGGCGTTGAGCTTGCCAACCCTATATTAGAATTGGATGTGGCTATACTCGGTGAACGAGATGGCAAAAAAAATAATACATTAAAAATAATTGGTTTGGATATGTTTCGGGCGGTGATGATTTCACCAGACTTGATGGGTGTGCCCACCGAGAGTAAGCCGCTCGATGGCTTGTCAGATGATGCTATTTTTTTGTCACCGGCTGCGATGGAATGGCTGCAAATGAAACAAGGTGATGCGTTGCAATTCAATGTGGGAACGCAAACCATCACATTACGGGTGGCAGGTGGTTTAGTGCGCGCACGTGCTGGGCAACGCATAGCAGTCATGGATATTGGCGTGGCACAGTGGCGCTTCAAACATCTTGGATTGTTATCTCGCATTGAATTGAAACTGTTGCCAGGTGTCAATCGCGATACATTTAAAGCAAAACTGGCTGAGAAGCTGGGTAAACAGTATTTCGTTACAGAAATCGCTGAGCAGGCAGCACGTGTTGCCAATATGTCGCGTGCTTATCGCGTTAATTTAAATATGTTGGCGTTGGTTGCATTGTTTACGGGTGCATTCCTGGTGTTTTCAACGCAGGCTTTGTCGGTAATTCGACGACGTCACCAGTTTGCATTGTTGCGTGTGATGGGACTGACGCGACAGAAACTATTGCGACAAATTATTTTAGAAGGTGCGATGTTGGGTGTAGCGGGCTCGTTAATGGGTCTGATACTGGGTTATGTGATTGCTGTAATGGCATTACATTTTTTTGGTGGTGATCTGGGAGGTGGCTTTTTTCCCGGCGTGAAGCCAAGTATTCATTTTAGTCCACTGGCGGCAATTATTTTTTTTGTGATGGGTTTAGGAGTTACCTTGCTGGGTAGTGCGATACCCGCATGGGAAGCTGCGTGCGCTAAACCTGCCGCAGCACTCAAGTCTGGTAGCGAGGAGGCAGCAGTTTCAAAGTTGGCAACGCTCTGGCCGGCAATAATTTGTTTGTCTCTGGCGATCGTGTTGACGCAGCTTCCGCCAATTTTTGAATTGCCCATATTTGGTTATCTTGCCGTTGTGTTACTGTTGGTAGGCGGCATTGCGTTGATGCCACGGCTTTCAGCATTGTTTTTCTCTTTTTTACTAAGGGCAAAAAAACACAACATTGCAGGTGCTGAGTCAACACTGGTACTGGCACGATTGGCTAATGTGCCGAATCAGGCTTCCATTGCCTTGGGTGGAATATTGGCAAGTTTTAGCCTGATGGTGGCGATGGCGATTATGGTCACCAGTTTTAGGGTGTCTGTTGACGACTGGCTGACGCATGTTTTACCTGCGGATTTATATGTGCGGGTGGCGTCGAGTGGAGGCAAGGGTGGTTTTCGGCTGGAAGAACAGAAAGCGTTGGCTGCTTTGCCGGGTTTTACCCGTATTGATTTTTTTCGTACATTACCATTAATATTGGATCCCCGTCGCCCAGAAATTACTTTGATCGCTCGTCCCATCGACATGGTTGATCCCAGCAATACTTTGCCAATGACCAATGACATGATTGCACCTGTTTTGCTTCCCCAAGATGTGATGCCTATTTGGGTATCGGAAGCCATGGTTGACCTATATGGTTATACAGTCGGCAAGCGTGTAACATTACCAGTTGGTAAGGCTTCGCATGAATTTTTGGTGGCGGGTATATGGCGGGATTATGGTCGCCAATTTGGTGCCGTGCAAATGCAATTGGCAGATTATCAATGGGTATCAGGTGATCAAAGCATCAATACCGTTGCGCTATGGTTGCAAGCTGGAGCCACGCCAGCACTAGCCAAGTCAACATTGCAATATTTGCCATTTGGCAAAGCGTTGGAGATATCGCAATCAGGTGAGATACGTAAATTAAGTCTGGAGATTTTCGACCGCAGCTTTGCGGTTACTTATGTATTGGAAATGGTTGCTGTGATGATTGGGTTAATGGGTGTGGCGGCCAGTTTCTCAGCACAAACCTTGGCACGCACCAAAGAATTTGGCATGCTGCGCCATATTGGTGTGATGCGTCGTCAAATTCTTATGATGTTGGCAGCAGAAGGTGGCTTATTGACGGCACTTGGGATCGTGCTGGGTTTTGTGCTGGGTTGGAGCATCAGTCTGATTCTTGTGTTTATTGTGAATCCACAATCATTTCACTGGACTATGCAACTACATCTGCCGTGGGGTTTACTAACAATTGTGGCGGGGATCATGCTGGTGACCGCGGCACTGACTGCGCTGGTAGCCGGGCGTCATGCGGTATCGGGTAGAGCGGTGCGCGCCGTACGGGAGGATTGGTGAAGAATATTTATTATTATAAACAATCGGTTAGATTCTTGTTTGTTGCAAGAATGGTTGTATGCTTGTTAAGTCTATTTGCTGTTGTTTCCTTCGCGGATTCACCCAAGTTTTCACCTGTAGTGTCGGATTATGTGCTCACCTTTCCGCATGATTATGGAGCCCATCCCGATTTTGGTTTGGAGTGGTGGTATGTAACGGGTTGGTTGGAAACACCGGATAAAAAGCCATTGGGTTTTCAGGTTACTTTTTTTCGTTCCGCAACGGGTCATAATCCAGAAAATCCAAGCCTTTTTGCAGCCAAGCAACTGATCATCGCCCATGTGGCGTTGTCTGATCCTGCTACGGGTAAACTGTTACACGAACAAAAGACGGCACGTGAAGGTTTTGACTTGGCCTACGCCAAACAAGGCAATACGGATGTAAAACTGGAAGATTGGTATTTTGTGCGTGCGGCAGAAGGTCATTACCAAGTGAATGTGCGAACACGTGACTTTGGTTTGAAATTATTGTTGACGCCCACGCAAATGATGTTACTACAAGGGCGTAATGGTTTTTCACGCAAAGGGCCCAAACCAAAACAGGCCAGTTATTATTATAGTGAACCCCATTTAGAAGTGACGGGTACGATTTCTCGTCATAATCAGCCAGTAGCTGTCCGTGGCAAGGCCTGGCTGGATCATGAATGGTCGTCAGAATATCTCGATACAAATGCAGAAGGCTGGGACTGGGTGGGCGCCAATCTTGATGACGGTTCATCTCTCATGGTTTTTCAAATTCGCAGTAAGCAGGGCGGTAAACTATGGGCTTATGCCGCACTGCGCGATGCATCAGGCCATGTGATACTGTTTGAGCGAGAACAGGTGGCATTCATACCCGAACGCACTTGGCAATCACCGCACACAGACGCCGTCTATCCTGTAGCCATGCGTATTCGCACAGGCGATACTGAATGGTTGCTTGACCCGCTATTTGATGATCAGGAACTAGATTCACGCCAATCAACGGGTACAGTTTATTGGGAAGGCGCCGTGACCCTCACACGAAATGGTCAACCTGCAGGCCATGGTTATCTTGAGTTAACAGGCTATGTGAAGCCATTGAATTTATGAGTGCTTGGTGGTGGAGCGAGTCTGATTCGGCTACTGTGACTGTTGCCTATCTTTGTCACGCTAGGCTAAACTTTTACTCTTAGACAATGGTTAATATCGTAAAAACATGCCCGCTAGTACTATAAGAGATCTTTGCACAGCAAGAAGCATATCCAGATGAGCTTAATGGTATAATATTA
>CAXBGL010000038.1:0-18713 GCA_963975255.1 uncultured Nitrosomonas sp.
TAGTCTCCTTTGTACGAAAATACACTCACAATTGAATTACGCGACAGGCCCTATAAACATTGGGTAACAATATAATTATATAGCCGATCAAGTGAAAGAGAGAACAGATAATGAGTCGTGCTTAAGCTTCTGAATCTGATCAGCATTCAATCTTACATAGCCATTACTTAGCCCTTTAATTTAGAACGACCAAATGTACTATAAGCCTGTACTAATAATACCCATCCATCGTAATGCAGCGTATAGTCAATGTTACAACTTGATGGCCGCTAAATTCGTCCCATAAAATATATTGTAGTATGACTGATACGACTCCCACAACCTCCACGCATTACTGGCATACACTGTCTGCTTCAGAAGTGTCTGAGCTGCAAGGTGTCAACATGGCTTCTGGTCTGGCCGCAGAAGATGTCAAGCATCGACAGCAGTATTATGGGCCTAATGCAATTCTCACTAAAGAAGGTCGAGGCGTATGGCGCATCTTGCTGCAACAGTTCTCCGATTTTATGATTATTGTGCTGATTCTTGCGGCAATTGTATCTGGGTTGGTTGGCGAGCCACAGGACGCGATAGCAATTGTTGTTATTGTGTTATTAAATGCAGTCATTGGTTTTGTGCAGGATTACCGCGCCGAGAAAGCCTTGGAGGCTTTAAAGAAACTAGCAGCACCCACTGTAACCGTTCGACGTAATGGTCAGTTAGAAGCTATTCCTGCTGATCAATTGGTGCAGGGTGATATTGTGATGTTAGAAAACGGTAACCTGATTCCGGCAGATTTACGTCTTTCCCATGTTGCGCAACTCCAAGTTAATGAAGCAGCACTAACGGGTGAGTCTCAACCTGTTGACAAGATTTCTACTTTATTGGAGGACACTGAGTTAGCGGTTGCTGATCGGATCAATGTTTCCTATAAAGGCACGGTGGTTACACGAGGCCGTGGTGAAGGGATTGTAACGTCTATCGGTATGCAAACAGAAATTGGCAAAATCGCCACGTTACTTTCTGAAGAAGATATCACCAAAACACCATTACAAAAACGTCTGGCAGGATTTGGTAAACGCCTGGCAATATTAATTTTGTGTATTTGCGCGGTGATATTCATTACAGGTTTATTGCGGGGTGAACCTTCAGTATTAATGTTTTTGACTGCGGTGAGTCTCGCCGTTGCCGCTATACCTGAGGCGTTACCAGCGGTGATCACTATCTCCCTGGCTTTAGGCGCAAAGAAAATGCTGCGTTTAAATGCGCTCACAAGAAGTTTGCCCGCAGTGGAAACCCTAGGTTCCGTTACTTATATCTGTTCAGACAAAACAGGCACTTTGACAAAAAACTCCATGCGGCTTGAAGCCATGTATTGTGATGGCGCCATACATAAAAAGGTGATTGATAATGGGAGTGATGTGTGGGGATGGGTTGCCAGGGCATTGCTATTAAATAATGATGTAAATGAAAACCACGAGGGCAGATTAAGAGGCGATCCAACTGAAGTGGCTATATATGAAGCTGTTCAGCAAGCTGGTTATAAAAAGGCGCTATTTCTTAGTCAGTTACCCCGCATTGATGAAGTTCCATTCGATGCAGATCGTAAACGGATGACTACTATTCATCAGAAAAATGATGCCTACATTTCTTTTACCAAAGGTGCAGCTGAATCTTTAGTCGATATTTGTGAAAATGTATTGACGTCAGGTGGTCTACAGGTACTGAATAAAAGTGAAATTCAACAACAAATTCAGCAAATGGCCAGCCAGGGTTATCGTGTCTTAGGTGTGGCCTATCGTAATTGGAGCAGACAACCCCATGCTTTAAACGCTAACCAAGTAGAAAGTGATCTAACGTTTTTGGGATTAGTGGGCTTGATAGATCCGCCAAGACCAGAGGCTTTTGATGCAGTGATGGTATGCAAAGGCGCCGGCATTACGCCCGTGATGATCACGGGCGATCATCCTGCTACTGCATTGGCTATTGCCGAAAGGTTGGGTATTGCCAACCCGAACGAACAAGTATTGTCAGGCGCCGACCTTGATAAAATGTCCGATGATCAACTTGAGAAAATGGTACGGCAAGTACGTGTTTATGCACGTGTCACCCCAACGCAAAAAATCAAAATAGTCAAAGCGCTACAAGATCTGGGCGAATACGTTGCAATGACCGGCGATGGTGTTAACGATGCGCCTGCCTTGAAGAGGGCCGATATTGGTATTGCTATGGGCCAGAAAGGGACCGATGTTGCGCGTGAAGCATCGCAATTGATATTGTTAGACGATAATTTTGCTACCATCGTTAGCGCAGTTCGTGAAGGACGACGCATTTTTGATAACATACGAAAGTTTATAACATATACGCTCACTAGTAATTCAGGCGAGATTTGGGTATTGTTCTTGGCGCCATTTCTGGGTTTACCTATTCCTCTGTTACCCATTCATATCTTATGGATCAATCTGGTAACCGATGGTTTGCCGGGTCTGGCATTGGTGGCAGAACCGGAAGAGCGCGGCATCATGAAGCGGTTGCCGCGTCCTCCTAATGAAAGTATATTTGCCCATGGATTGTGGCAGCACATGGTATGGGTTGGTTTACTCATTGGTGCCGTCTCATTGATTGCCCAATCATGGGCATTTCATGCAGGTTCTGATAACTGGCAGACTATGGTCTTTACCACACTAACTTTTGCGCAACTCGCGAATGTCATGGCGATACGTTCCGAACGCGAGTCATTGTTTAAAATTGGTGTTTTCTCCAATCGATATTTGGTTGGCGCGATCGTACTGACTTTTCTATTGCAACTGGCCACTATTTACGTACCATTTTTACAGCCAATCTTCAAGACCCAACCTTTAACACTCAATGAGATTGCTATCTGCTGTGTTCTGTCGAGCTTGGTATTTGTTGCGGTAGAGATCGAAAAGTGGTTCATTCGTAGGTGGAATATTTATGGCGATGATCTATATCCTATGAAAAATAGGGTATCTGAATGACTCCACTCATAATCTATTTGACTTAGAATAAATCGGTGCTTCCAACAGTGCTGTGATTTTTCACCTCCCATGCAGGTAAAGCACGTAGGTGTTTAATAAATAGAGTGTAAATAGACTCAAGCTGATCCAGCCTACGCTAATGAATAAACGAGCGTTGGGTCGATACACCAATCCAATAATGACAACGCCGCTCATAATCACGGCAGACAGGGCAGAAAATGCATGTAATGGGGAGATATGAGTCAGTAATGGGCCTTTTAAATAAATTACATCGTCGAACGCTAAGATAATCATGTTAAACAGATTGCTGCCCAACAGATTGGCAACCGCCATATCTAATGCACCCATGCGTAATGCAGCAATGGTAACGGCAAGTTCTGGTAGCGATGTGGCGCCAGCAACAAACAAAGTACCCACAAAGGTTTGGTGCCAACCCATGACTTCAGCCAATTGCGCACCAGCAAAAGGCAGATAAATCCCCGCTGTAATGACAACCAGGGCCGCTAAAACGTAACGTAAGCCGGCTTGGCGTAACGTAATACTGGGGTAGCGATCAACGATTTGTGCTACGAGTTGTTGTACTTGCATACGTTCATGTATAAATAATATGCGCATGGCAATGAAGTAGAGGAGTATGATGATGGGTGTGTAAACACCCATATGCGCTATACTAAATGTTGACGTGCTATCGGCAAGTAATACATTCAATCCTACAAAACCAATGAGTACCACGCCAAACCCCGCTGAAAGAATATGGCTCTGGCTGGCGCGATGGTAAATAGATCCACCGCTAATCAGAAAATCAAGCACAACCAGAATAGCAAGATTGAATACACAACTACCGAGTACATCACCCACTGCGATATTGGGTACATCCGCCAATGTCAAAGCGCTTACACCTGTAGCCAGCTCAGGTAGTGACGTGACAGTGGCCAACAGAATCAAACCGATCCAACTGCCAGACAGCCCTGTTTTGTCTGCAATGACATCCGCATAGCGGGAAAGCTGGGTGCCTGCGACACCAATAAGCAATGCACAGACAAAAAATTCAAACCAGATTAGTAGTGTACTGGTAGACATAACGCTCAAATTCTATGATGGAATTATTTGAGGTTACCACTTTAGATTAAGCTATGCGGTCTATCATGTAGCAGACTTATCAAGTTGCTAACTTCAACGCCGTCCGTCATACCATATCGACAAGCTTTTCTTGTTTTGCAATGTTCGACGTGGACTGAATATCAGGCGCGCAAACTGACCTGCAATTTCCCGTCGTGTATAAAGGCGTGTTTTGCGTGATGATGTTTCCAATGGATGTTGGGTCAGGATTGAAAACTTCAAGCCGCGCTTTTTTCCCCATTTTTTAAGCAGGTTACTCAAATCAATCTCATCGGCGGCATACAGTTCCTGATTAAATCCACCCACTTCACGAAATGCATCTGCACGACAGACAACCAGTGCCCCTGATGCCCAACGAAAACAAATCGACATTGCAGTCCATAAATATAAAACGGCGCTTCCCCACCAAGGTAGGCCGGGCATATGCATGGCGCTGCCACAACCCACGCTTTTGCCTTGTTTAATCAACTGGAAAATATCAGCAACCATGCCCGGGTTTAACAAACTGTCCGCATCTAAAAACAGGAACCACTCGCCCGTTGCTGCCGCAGCACCCACATTACGTGCGCGCCCAATCTGATTGATGGGCTCAAAAACGACGCGCGCCCCGGCCTGCTTGGCCAGTTTAGCCGTGGCGTCAGTGGAATTGTTATCCACTACGATTACTTCATACGTGAAATTAGGTTGTTGATTTGCAGCCAATGATGCAGAAACAGATTGCAGGCATTGTGTTATCAGGCTTTCTTCATTAAAGGCAGGGATGATGATTGAAAGATACATAACGAAAATAAATATTAGTTTGTAGGATGATTGTCGCCATTATCCTGGAAAAATAAGTATAGGGCACCTCTAAAAATTCGAATTTCTAAATAAGACGAGACTGGAACAAAAAATCTTGACGCAGCATATTACTGATATGTGAGGAAATATTCTTTGTGAGCTACAAAGTATTGTGACGAAATATGCATTTTTTGAGATGCCCTAAATGCGAAAGAATGTGGATTTGCATTGTGGTTACCGAGTGAATCATCTTTCCCTTATAATCCACAAAACTATCGTTAATGCAACCAGAACCCATGCAGCCCATCACTACTCTTTTTCCTGAGCCTGGACAAACTTTTCGTGACAAGCTAAACATCGGCGGTGAGGGGCCGCTCATGGTGGTGGTTCCTGCGGGTCGATTTCTTATGGGCCTGCCATCGGATGAGTTGGAATGGGATGACAGTGAAGGCCCGCAGCATGTCGTGCATATTACTCAGCCCTTTGCCATGGGTGTACATGCGATAACATTTGATGACTTTGATCGTTTCTGCGACAGCACACAACAATTAAAACCCAGAGATGAAAATTGGGGTCGAGGACGGCGGCCAGTCATCAATATCTCATGGAACGAGGCGCATGTGTATTGTGTTTGGCTAAGCGAGCAGACGGGACGTCATTATTATTTACCCAGTGAATCGATGTGGGAATATGCTTGTCGTGCGGGGACTCAGACACCGTTTCATACCGGTGATCGTATCAGTCCAGAACAAGCAAACTTTAATGGCAATTTTTTCTATAACGATTCTGTCCAAGGAGTATATCGGGGAAAGACCGTTCCAGTGGGTACTTTCTCAGCGAATGCTTTTGGCTTATATGAAATGCATGGCAATGTGTGGGAATGGTGCCAGGATACTTGGCACGGCAACTATCAAGATGCGCCGTCAGATGGTTCGTCTTGGGAGGGTAGTGGGTGTGATTTTCGTTTACTGCGTGGTGGTTCCTGGTACATTAATCCAGACTACGCACGCTCGTCGGTGCGCGACCGCGATTTTCCTGATTATCGTAGCAGCAGTGTTGGTTTTCGAGTGTCATGTTTGTCCAGTGACTATTTATCTGTAAGCCATAATGTACGCACGTGATCCCGATTTAAGGCCAGCCACTGCAATCCTATGATCGCACTGGCTGCAATAATCTTTCCTGATTTTAATAGTGATAAAGCATGATCTAAGGTTACGACATTTACCTTAATGTCCTCTCCCTCTTCTAGTACACCATGCACGCCGCTCGCTTGGGAAGCATCTACTTTGCCACAATACAAATGCATTCGTTCTGTTGTACCGCCTGGGCTCACCAGATAATTATATAGTGGGATAAGATTGGTAATGACACAACCTGCTTCTTCTACGCCTTCACGTTTCACAACATCTTCTGCTGTTTCATTGGTTTCAATGATGCCTGCGACTATTTCGATTAGCCATGGTCCATCTGCCGCTGCTATTGCACCTACCCGGAATTGCTCAATTAGTATTACTTCATCTCTGACTGGGTCATAGGGTAATACAGCCGCAGCATCTCCACGTTCAAGGAGTTCACGCACTATTGGTTGACTCCAATCACCGTTGAATAAACGATGACGTAAATGATAACGCTCCAAACGAAAAAAACTTTCAAAACAGGTTTCTTTCTCAAGAACTTCTACATCTGTTCGCGTCATATCATATTCTTCCCATCAATTTTCTCTGATTCTACACTATGAACCCTTATATTAAAGTGTGTTAACTTACTGAGATCAAGATGTATTAATTCCGAACTAATCTGATCCTCTTGTACTATTTACACATTAGATTAACTTGCGATTCTCCGGGCAAGACCACGGGGAATCGCAAGTTAAAAATGTGACGAATAAAGCCTTGTTAATTTCAAAGCACTTAATTTTATTTGTAGCCTTTTTAGTTACTATTTGTTGGTAAGTTTATCGAAAATAAGGTTTGTACTCGAAGTTTCGTTTGCTAATCTTTAACAGGTTTTTTATCGAACCAGCGGTATAACGTGGGCAAGACGACTTGTATTAATTCCGAACTAATCTGATCCTCTTGTACTATTTACACATTAGATTAACTTGCGATTCTCCGGGCAAGACCACGGGGAATCGCAAGTTAAAAATGTGACGAATAAAGCCTTGTTAATTTCAAAGCACTTAATTTTATTTGTAGCCTTTTTAGTTACTATTTGTTGGTAAGTTTATCGAAAATAAGGTTTGTACTCGAAGTTTCGTTTGCTAATCTCAAACAGGTTTTTTATCGAACCAGCGGTATAACGTGGGCAAGACGACTAGCGTTAACAAGGTTGAAGTGATGAGTCCGCCAATTACAACAATTGCTAAGGGTCGATGCAATTCGGAGCCAGGCCCCGTCGCAAATAAGAATGGCACAAAACCCAATCCTGCTATCGTAGCCGTCATGATTACAGGACGGAAGCGTTGTTGACAGCCTCTGATTACAGATTCAGAAAGACTGATACCATCATTACGTAATTTCTGAATATAGGTCAGTAACACAACACCATTGAGTACCGCAATTCCCCACAATGCGATGAAACCCACTGATGTGGGCACGGATAGATATTCGCCGGTGAGAAACAAGGCAATAACTCCACCAATGGAAGCAAACGGCAATATCAGAATAGTTAGTGCTGCAAGCCTGATCGAATTAAACAATAAGAATAACAAAAAGAACATGAGCGCGACCATAATGGGTACGATAATTGACAGTGTTTCCATCGCATTTTCCATATTTCCGAATTGCCCGCCCCATTCATAATAATAGCGGGGGGGTAATTTAATTTCTGCTGCCAGACTTTTTTGTATCTCCGTAACAAAACCACCGAGGTCACGTCCTTCTAGATTAGAGCCGACGATGACACGACGTTTGGCGCTTTCGCGTGAAACTTGTGTTGGCCCATCGACAATCCTGATTCTGGCAACAGCGTGTAACGGTACCACTGCCCCATCTGAGTTGTATAGCAGGAGATTGCGTATTGCCTTGATATTGTTGCGAAACTGCTCAGGAAAACGCAGAGTAATGGCGAAACGTCGTTCTCCTTCATATAAACTGGTTATTTCCTTGCCTCCAATGGCCGTTGAAATGAGTTTGTTAACATCGGAAACATTGATTCCATGGCGAGCAACGGCATTACGATCAATATCAATGCTTAAGGATTGCTGACCTGAGAGGCGCTCGATATTAATATCTCTTGAACCGGGTATTGATTTAAGTATGTGCGCAACGTCCTCTGATATTTCACGTAATATTTGCAAGTCGTCACCGAAAATCTTGATTTCAATCTGTGACCGAATTCCATTTGTGGTGAGCATTTCGTCCACATGTTCAGCAATTGGCTGTGAGGATACAATTTGCACCCCCGGTAATGTTTCCAATATTTGGCGGATATCGTTATTAATCTCATGTTGTGAGCGATGTGTATCGGGATCTAACGTCACGATTGGATCTGATTCGTTTTGTCCTGCTGGATCAACAGGCGATTCCCCGCGTCCCAGTTTGGATACGACGCTTTTAACACCCACCACCCCTAATATCAGTCTATGTGCTTCAAACTCCATTTCAACCGCTTCACTCAAAGAGATAGAGGCAACACGATTAATTTGTGGCGTCAAAGTGCCTTCGATTAATGTTGGAATAAAAGACTTACCGAGAAATGGAAACAATAGAAATGATAGTAAAAGTAGGCTTACAGCAATCGCAATTGTCTTTTTCTCATTGTGAAGTGCTTTATTCAGGACACGTAGGTAAGCAGATTTAAGAACAGTGATAGCGAATGTTTCTTGTTCAACTTTTCTTTTTAGAATATAAGAACAAAGTACGGGTGACAAAGTTAACGAGAGAATTAGTGATATGGCCATAGCAATTGCTATGGTAAATGCAAGAGGGCTGAATAATTTACCTTCTATCCCTTGCAATGTCATTAATGGTAAAAATACCAAGATGATAATGCAAATACCAAAAATCACCGGCACCCCTATTTCAGCAACGGCACTGATAATTGTACGCATGTGTGATATGTTTGTCGTACTGGTGCGACCCAAGCGTTGAAAAGTATGCTCTACCACGACGACTGTCGAGTCAGCGATTAGGCCAATCGCGATTGTCAAGCCAGCCAGTGACATTAAGTCAGCAGAAATGCCCTGATAATTCATGAGTATGAAAGTCACCAGTGGGGTGATAACAAGTGTTGCCACCACAATTAGGCTAGAGCGAATATCACCTAAAAAAACAAACAGAACGACTACAACAAGAAAAACGGCTTCAATGAGTGCCCTATTGACTGTCCATAATGCAGTGTCCACCAGTTCTGTGCGGTCATAATAAGGAACGATCTGTAGTCCGCCTGGCAACACATTGTGTTTGTTTATCTCGGCAACGCGGGTTTTTATTTTTCCGACAATTTCCTTCGCGTTCCCACCGCGCACCATTAAAATAATTCCGGATACTGACTCAGTGTCACCATTCTTAATGATGGCGCCATAGCGTGTGTCAGTACCGATTTTTACTTCAGCAACATCGTGTACGAATGTCGGAATGCCGCTTTGTTCGTCGAGTACGATATTTCCGATGTCTTGTGGTGTCTGAATCAGACCCACACCGCGCACAAGGTATTGCTCAGTATCTAGTGGTAAAATTCCGCCGCTTGAATTGAAATTATTATCTGCGATGGCCTGTTCGACCTGTTGTAAGGTCAGGTTGTAATGATGTAGTTGGTCTGGATCCACTATTACATGGTATTGCTTAATATAACCCCCTTGAGAATTAATCTCCGCGACTCCTGGTATCGAACGCAATAACGGTCTGACTACCCAATCTTGTATGATTCTTCGGTCTGTTAATTCCTCAATGGTTAATGTTCGCTTGTTATCATCGGGATGATCAAGGGTATATTGATAGACCTCTCCCAGACCAGTAGATATCGGACCCAGAACAGGTGTGATGCCGGGGGGCATATCCGCCGTCGCACTGAGCATACGTTCCATCACTAATTGGCGTGCAAAGAAAATATCCGTATTATCTGTAAATACTAAGGTGATAATGGACAATCCACTTTTGTTGAGCGAACGCATCTCCTCCAGGCCCAGCAAACCTGTCATGGCTATTTCTAAGGGAATTGTTATTAATCTTTCTATTTCTTCGGGACTGCGTCCAAGGGCCTCAGTCGCAATTTGTACCTGTACGCCTGTGACATCTGGAAAAGCATCAACAGATAAATCTTGTGCTGCATGTATGCCAAATATGACTAGAATTAAAGTAAGTACTAGTACGATAAAGCGTTTTCTTATGAGGGCACGTACAATCGAAGCAAGCATAAATTAGTTTAGCCCAGCACGTTTGCGTTGATTATTTGCATGAAACGCACCATCTACTATGAGGGACTGATGGATGTCGAGGCCACTTAAAACTGGCCGCATTCCATTAGATACTGCATTTCCTAGCTCAACAGGTGTGAGCAGAAAGCGATTATTCTCCTGAGCAACGAATACATGATCACGATTGTTTTCACGTACAACCGCTGAATTAGGTACGACTAGATGTATTTGTGGTGTGTTCGTAATATGCATGCTGGCAAGCATGGCTGGTTTGAGTTTAAGATCCTTATTGCTTACTTGTGTACGTACGGTTACGGAATGTTTTTTTTGGTCTAGCATATCTGCAATAAAAACAATATGACCATTAAATCTGGCGTTATCTAATGCGGGCACGTATACCTCAACCTGTTGTCCTTTCAATACTTGATGGGCATTTTTTTCGGCCACATCACCGGTTACCCAAACAGTGGATAGGTCAGCTATTAAGAATAGTTGGTCAGATGGTTGAACCACTTTACCCACTGCAAGATTACTTTCGATAATTATTCCATGCTGTGGTGCAGTGACTGGAACCGTAGGTATAATTTTTCCATGTCTAGCCAAACCCTGTATTGCAGATTTACCCATATTCAACATGTGTAAATGACTTTCTGCAGCACTTAATTCGGCCTGGTCTATATGCAATGCTGATTCACGTCGTTCTAATTCCGCATGGGCAATGACGTCAGCAGAGAAGAGCTGCTTTGCACGTTCAGCTGAATGCTCTGCCAATTTAGCTTGGGAGAAGGCGCGTAAATAAGCAAGCTGTGCTTGTGTCAATTCCTGACTGGAGATATACGCCAATATAGCCCCCTTTTTAACGACATCACCAACACTGGCAAGCAATTGAACAATGCGTCCCGTTACATTAGCACCTACAGTGGAAACAAGGTTCTCGTTGACCTCAATATGACTGAGTACATTTAACTTATCGGTCGTCTCAATGTACTTGGGTTTCCCAACTTTGATACGTTTTCCCTTTTTTGGGTCAAGTGTCACAATATTTACATTGTTAATTGAATCTGGCTGAACTGCCTCCTTTTCTGAAGAAACAACAACCAGTTCACTTTCATTGCATCCAGCTAAAAATATTACGGTAAATAATATGACCGCGCCTTTAGTTAGGGTGGTGATTTTCATTCGAGAATCTACTCCTTGGGATAATGGGCGCGCAATCGATCAATTTCTGCAGCGGCGGATTGTAGTTCATATTGTGCTTGGAATAGGTCTGCAAGTACGTCACGCAATACCCGCTTGGTATCGAGTACATCTATAAACCCACTTTCACCCAGACGATAAGCCGTTTGGGCAACGGTCAATGCCAACCTGGCTTCCGTTATGATTCCTCCGTCAAACATTTCTACCCTTCGTTTTGCAATCCGCATTGCTTGCCAGGCAGATTCGACTAACTGGCCGGCTTCAAAACGGCGGTATTCCAGTGTTTCACGTATGCGTTCCAGGTCAAATAAAGCACTGTCAATTTCACCACGCCGACGGTAAAATAGCGGAATATTTACGCTCAGACCCGCTGTATTAGAAGTGTACTGTTTATACTGGAAATTGCTGTAACTGATATCGACAGAGGGTAGTATCGCGGCACGTTCCTGATCGATTTTTAAACGGGCGTGCTCTAACTCTGCTTCTAAGCGTAGAATATCAGGATTGGCATTGATGACTGCCTGGCGTAATATCTCCAGTGGCGGAAAGTCTACGGGGTCACTTAGAGACGCATTAATCTCAAAATTAGGGTGTAATGAGCCAGCAGTAAGTTTTACCAATGCTACGCGTGCGCGCTGAGCGGTCAATAATGCAGTTTCCTTTCGATTAGCCGAACTCAATGCTTCGGTTTCAGCCCTAATCATTACGAAGCGTGCAGTTTCGCCTACATCCACACTTACTTTAATGCGGCGTCTCACTTCTTTCATAATTTCAAAAATATCAGTTTCCATACGTGCAATTTCTTGACGCATCAATAGTTCATATGCGCGTATTCGCAATTTTGATGCTAAATCTGCACGTACTTGATTAAGACCGGCTTGGCTTGCTTCGACATTTGCTTGGGCAGAACCAATGCGTGCAGATCGTAAATAAGGATTCTCAATGGTTTGGCTGACAGCCACAGTACGATGCGTTGAAAGAGGCCCAGCGCCACCATCTGGAAGCCGCCCTTTATCCGTCCCCGCCGTTACGGATACTTCCGGGTTTGGATAGGCTTCAGCACTGATTACACCAGATTCAGCAATACCGACTTGTGATCGCGCCGCACGGACAAGACCATTTGCCTGCATGCCTAATAGTTGTAGTTCTTTAATGGACAGTTTGCTAGGTTCATTGGCTGATGTAAGTGAAGTCGGAAGTATGAATAGCAGATTGAACAATAAAAAATAATAAAGGGTTACTTTTTGTGTGTGCTCTTTTTTGTTACAGTTTGTTAAAATTGGAATAATCATGAAATATTATAAATTTTATATATGTGATTAAATGATTATCAGTGTGAAAAATTTAGCAGAATTATTTTTGTTTGTATTATAGATACAGAGGCGTATTTGTAGATAAAATGTATGTCAATAGTGAATTTTTCCTAATTTATCGGTCAGTTTGATGTTGTACAACAGCTATATATTTTAGCCTAGTTTGACTAGGATTAGATTTGATATAAGACAAGCTCCATACATATTTTGTTGCGTAGAGTGATTATCCTGCGACATGCTACATCAGTAAATGTTAAATTCATGTTACTGAAGATGTCCAGTTCTGTGAACTTTATTTTATGTTTCTCTGTCACGAATAGCGTGCTTAGTCATTCTTTTTCATATTGACTATATAAATACACAAATTGTTATTTTTTTATAACCTGCGTTACACTTTCTATTCATTTTTACTTCCCCGCTTTCTTAAGATTGATGACTATGGACGTTTACTGGAGACATCCCCAAGTTGTACGATGGACCCAATATATGCTGGATAGCTATATCCACTGGGTAAAAAAAGAGCTCATCTCCCGCGAAGGGTCACCTTTTGATCAAGCAGAACGTCTTTTTAAATGCCCATTTGTTGTGACATCACATGGAACTCAAAACGATCCCATTTTGAATTATGGTAACCAAACGGCTCTGGACTTATGGGGGATGAATTGGAATCAATTTACGCAAACCCCTTCACGACTCACAGCTGAACCTGTGAATCGTGAAGAGCGGGCACGCATGTTGGAACAGGCTAAAACTCAGGGATATATTTCCAACTACCAGGGCGTAAGAATTTCCAGTAATGAGGAACGATTTTTAATCGATCAGGCTACAATCTGGAATATTTATAAACCAGACGGAACCTCACTGGGTCAAGGCGCCAAATTTTCTACCTGGACTTATTTGTAGCGTTAAGGATAATCACACTTTATATACAGACATGTGGCAATGTTTTTATTCCTTATGGAATACATTGTACTGCCTCACCACTTTACATTCAAAAAGTATTTTGTAAATAAGCCTTTCATTAATCAACATCTCTTAGGGATTTATGATCTGGAAACCCAATGCAACGGTTGCAGCCGTTGTGGAACAAGACGGAAAATTTTTGTTGGTGGAGGAGGAGCCACAAGCTGGTTATGGTGTCATGCTTAATCAACCGGCCGGACACCTAGATCCAGATGAATCTATTGTTCAAGCTGTGATTCGCGAAACACTAGAAGAAACAGCTTATACCTTTGAGCCTCATTATTTGCTGGGCGTTTATCAATGGCATTCTTCTAGCAATGACACGACTTATCTGCGTTTTGCATTTAGTGGTTGTGTTACGGATCATAATTCTGAACGTGTTTTGGATACAGGAATTATTCGTGCAGCCTGGCTCAGTTTTGATGAGATGAGCCAATCAATTTCTCGTCATCGTAGTCCACTGGTAATGCAGTGCGTCCAAGATTATTTGGCGGGGAAACGGTACCCGCTGGAACTGTTAACTTTTTGCGATTGATGTAATGAAAAAACTTCGCGTGATTGTGGGTTTGTCGGGTGGTGTTGATTCATCTGTTGCGGCATTGTTGTTGAAGCAGCAAGGTTACGATGTAATTGGTTTATTCATGAAAAACTGGGAAGATGATGATACGGATCAGTATTGTTCTTCTCGCCAGGATTTTATTGATGCGGCTTCGGTAGCTGATGTTATTGATATTCCGTTGGAAGTGGCAAATTTTTCTGCAGAATACAAAGAACGTGTATTTTCCCTTTTTCTTGCTGAATATCAGGCAGGACGCACACCTAATCCAGATGTGCTGTGTAATGCCGAGATCAAGTTTAAAGCATTTCTGGAGCATGCGATTAATCTGGGTGCGGACTATATTGCTACCGGGCACTATGCTCAGATAAGGAAGATAAATGATTCATTCCAGCTGTTAAAGGGAGAGGATGGGACCAAGGATCAAAGTTATTTTCTCTATCGTTTGAACCAAACACAATTAGCGAAGACTTTGTTTCCGGTTGGACATCTTTATAAACGAGATGTGCGTAAAATTGCGCAAGAACAGAATCTGCCTAATTTTTCTAAGAAAGACAGCACGGGTATTTGTTTTATCGGTGAACGACCATTTAGAGAATTTCTCAAACGCTATTTGCCGCATGAACCTGGGGAAATACGAACCCTAGAGGGGAGAGTGATCGGTGAGCATATTGGTCTGATGTATTACACCATTGGTCAGCGACAGGGATTGGGGATTGGCGGAATCCGGGATGGTAGTGATGAGCCATGGTTTGTTTGTGCTAAAAATATGACAGAAAATATCCTGGTTGTGGTGCAAGGTCGTGATCATACTGCATTACTTTGCCCTATGCTAACTGCCACTGACTTAACCTGGATAAGTGGATCAACGCCTCATTGTGACTGGGTCTATGCAGCTAAAACACGTTATCGTCAATCTGATGCGCCTTGTGCCATTGCACATATTAGTCAAGATTCTTGTAACATTGATTTTGCTCAGTCTCAGTGGGCAGTAACTCCTGGACAATCAGTTGTCGTGTATGAGAGTAAAGTGTGCTTGGGGGGTGGGATTATTACAGAGTGAAGGATGAGAAATTTGTATTCGTCTAAATTTTAGCTTTGGGTTACGGGTGGTGCGGTATCAATAAACGAAGTACGTTGTTCTAATCTTTCAGTAAGACTGGCCAGAATAGGGTACGTGACGCGCCATTTAATTTCTTCAAAACGTAGGATTGGAAAGCCCAATGCGCAGCCCAGGGCAATATCGGCCAGTGTGAAAGTGTTTCCGTCGCACCAATTTTTATCGCCCAACTCATGCGCAGCAGTTTTAACCCCAGTTAAATTTGCTGTTGTTGACGGGCTATCCATTAATCGTTTTGCCGAAAATCAGGGCGTTTGTGTTCCAAAAATATGGAAGCTGCGGCATCACTGAACTCACCAGCCAACGCTTTCCAGCGTTTTACCAAAATGCGTGGCTAGATTGATTCAGGGATTAAATGTGTCATAGGATCGCTACATCAAAAATATAATCAATGTGTTTTTCTGCCAGGGAAATTCGTATCTTGCGTACATATGGACTGGATAACGAACCAATTATTCACATAACGTGGCGTGTGTAACGAGGCAATTAATTATCAAATTATACCTGTTTGTCAACGCGCTGTGGGTATCCATGGTTAGCGTTGCCTATGCTAAAATGGCGACCTCTTAAGAATCGGAAACAGTATGAATTTTTTCCCTATTACCGCACTTTCTCCCTTAGATGGTCGTTATCAAAGCAAGGTTGCATTACTGCGTCCATATTTCAGTGAATATGCGCTTATTCATCATCGTGTAAAGGTGGAAGTTGAATGGTTGAAGGCGTTGAGCTTTGAACCGGCTATTATGGAGGTGCCCCCATTTTCTGCCAGCACCATTACACAACTTAATAATTTGGTAGCAAACTTTTCCATAGGAGATGGGGAAGCAATAAAAACTATTGAAGGGCGCACCAATCATGATGTCAAAGCAATTGAATACTGGTTGAAAGATGCTTTAGAGGAGAATGAAGCGGTTGCCAAGGTTACAGAATTTATTCATTTTGCCTGTACATCAGAGGATATCAATAACCTGTCTCACGGACTGATGCTGAAATATAGTCGTGATCTAATTATGTTGCCAGCATTGGAAGAGATTGTTGTGCACCTTGTTAACTTGGCGCATCAATTGGCAGACACACCCATGCTCGCCAGAACTCATGGTCAGCCCGCTACACCTACTACATTGGGTAAAGAAATTGCTAATGTGGCATTCCGCCTACAGCGTGCTCATAAACAGCTTACGACAGTCGCGATACTGGGTAAAATCAATGGTGCTGTGGGTAATTACAATGCACATTTGGCAGCTTACCCGAATCTGGATTGGGAAAAGTTTGCGCATATTTTTGTCGAAAACCTGGGTTTGGAATTTAACCCCTATACGACCCAAATTGAACCGCACGATACCATTTCTGAATTGTTCGATGCCTATGCCCGAATCAATACCATATTGCTGGATTTGAACCGCGATATATGGGGTTATATTTCGTTAGGTTATTTCAAGCAGAAAACTAAAGAGAATGAAGTTGGTTCATCTACCATGCCACACAAAGTCAACCCCATTGATTTTGAGAATTCGGAAGGTAATCTAGGTATCGCTAATGCATTGTTGCGGCATATGAGTGAAAAGTTGCCTGTATCACGTTGGCAACGTGACTTAACCGATTCCACTGTGCTACGTAATATGGGTGTGGCGCTGGGGCACACTTTGCTGGCTTATGATTCTTGTACTAAGGGTTTGAATAAATTGGAAGTGAATCCAGCACAATTAACGCAAGATCTCGATAATACCTGGGAGGTTCTGGCCGAGCCTATACAAACTGTCATGCGTCGCTATGGCTTGTCTAATCCTTATGAACAATTGAAAGCATTGACACGCGGTAAAGGTGGTATTACCCAGGAAACATTGCAACAATTTATTGTTAAGCTTGATATTCCAGAATCTGAGAAAAATCGTTTACTGGAGATGACACCACAAAATTATACAGGTAAGGCTTCTGAACTGGCTCTCAGAATATAAATATATAGAGCAATAAAATTTTCTACAAATATTGTGATTCGGTTTTGTTGGAGATTGATAGAGCCCCTTATCAAACAAAAATTGACCAGTGGAAAGGGATAAATCGAAGTTAGATATTCAATAAATGAGCAAGTAACTGGAACGAAAACAATAGCCTAAGTTGTGGCTTAGAAGTTATCTAAATAGGACTTCAAGTAGAATAAATACAAAAACTAATTTTTAGCTTGAACTATAATTTCACACTTAACTGATCTTTTTGAACTCAATAAACTTATTTATTTCGTAAAATATGAGTTATACAATGCACAGAAAATGCGTTAATTGTGGTAGCGAGAATGTACGTAGATCCCGCATACGTAAAGGGGAACAAACGATAACAAGGATTCTTCTCAGGCCACTACAATGTCGTGATTGTAAAGTACGTTTTTGGGCACCATATAGCAGAGCTTATTTAAAAGTAGGCGCTGTATTTTTTTGTGGTTTATTATTAGCCTACTTTATTTCGATGAGCCTTATAATGCCCAGCGAAAGCGTTGAGCGATTAGTGAAACAAGATGCGGCAGAAATAATGACTGAGGCAACAATTACAGGGTTGCATCAAAATTCTATATTAGGCTCGACTTCAGGGATTCCTATGAGTGTCAGCGCATCAACAGAAACAGAGATAGAAGCAGAAGCAGAAGCAGAAGCAGAAACGACCACCGAAACCAAAACGAATACTTCACTCACAAAAACTCACTCAGATAAGAGCTACTATACGGTCCAGCTCTTCTATGAGAAAGCACAAAAAGGAGATGCTGGTGCCCAGTATCAGTTGGGATTGTTGTTTATGAATGGTAAAGGCACGATACAAGACTTTGAAGAAGCTGCAAGATGGTTTGAATTGGCGGCGGAAAAGAATCATGCATTGGCACAGTATCAACTAGGACTTATCTATAAAACTGGGTTTGGTGTTGATGTTAACCTGGGAAAAAGTTACATGTGGTTTAATCTTTCTGCTGCTGCAGGTATCGAGCAAGCTGCGTTAGAACGAGACAGAATTATTCTTTCGTTGAGTTCTGAACAACTTAGACAAGCACAAAAATCTTCTCGCGAATGGCTTCGAAATATTAAAAGTGGTGTTGTTGTAGAAAACTAAAACTATCTATGCGATGTTTGAGTTATGGTCTTATTTTGAAATTATCCTACATAGCTTCTAAGCAAACCTGGCCAACAATTGCTTTGTAGTAAATATTTCAAACTGTTTTTATCCAGAGTGTTACTTGTTGGTTTTTAATTTATTCTGTTCTAAGCTGAACGTATATACGCCTGTGTTGTAGGACACTACTGTCCCGTTAACATCTAATAGAGGCGGCCTGATTCAGTTTAAATTGGTA
>CAXBGL010000039.1:0-18432 GCA_963975255.1 uncultured Nitrosomonas sp.
AATAGTCTCCTTTGTACGAAAATACACTCACAATTGAATTACGCGACAGGCCCAGAAAATACTCGCTCAACTGGCGCAGTTTATTTTAAACATGGAGGCCAAGATGGATACTGCAGTACAACAACCTAAAAGCACTATGCGTACCAAGAAAGAATTAGCTAGCAATAATGATGAGTCTAAATCTGTGGCAAATGGAGTAGACCGGGACTCTCGTGTTGCCGTTTCAGCCTACTACAAGTCACAGGCTCGCGGATTCGAGCCAGGATATGAATTGGCAGATTGGTTGGCTGCCGAAGCGGAGGAAAACCAATGAGTACGCTATTCATGAAAAATCAAGTGAGTGCACACGCTTCGGTCATCAATGATAGCGTTGAGGATTTTTTAGATATCAAGACGACTGATGTGCGTGACAAGGAAACAGCAGCTCTGACGTTCTACGATAATGGCATGATTCGCACCTGCAACAAGGAGGTTGCAGATTTACTTAATTGTTCCCCCAATGTATTGATTGGGCAACATATTACTAACCTGTTGCCGCAACTGAAAGAAATTAAACTGATTGAGGACAACATGATTAATGCATATTTACACTTTCTCTCACGTATTGGTCACCGCTTCAAAGTGGTGGCCATGAACGGATCATGTTTTATGAGCAAGCTTTTTTTTATCGATATGGAATATCTTGGTAGACACTATCTCCGTATCATTATCCGCCCAGTCGAGTAAGAAACCGAACTGGGTCTGATAGATCCAGACAAGTAATTTTCTTAATAAAAGGAGAAAAATCATGAGCACGAAAGAAAACTACGAGAAAAAACTACAGACGCAACTAGATGAGTGGGAGACAGAGATCGACATGCTTAAGGCAAATGCAAATCATGCCGCATCAGCGCCACACCCGCAGACACTCGCCACATCTAAACATCAGACGCTCGATAAATTGCAATCGTTAAAAAAAGATTCAGCGCCACAGACGCTCGCCACATCTAAACACCAGACACTCGATAAATTGCAATCGGGAAAAGCAGGTCATATAGAAGATCCACAAACAATCGCCACATCTGAACATGTTGCACATATCGAAGCATTGCAGTCCATGCACGAATCAGCTAGAGAAAAGCTTGCTGAACTTAAAGAAGCCAGTGATGACACTTGGGAAGATCTTAAGCCTAGCATTGAAAGTATCTGGAAATCACTGGGTAGTGCATTAAGACCGGGCCATCACTTCTAAATGCAAATATATATTCTTATTACAATCCACAACCCCGTGGCAAGACCACGGGGAATCAAAATTAAAAATGTAGTTGCCAGACATAACAATACACAGTAATGACTACACGATGCAATGACTGTCATCCTCTCGAACGAGACCGTCCTTGATACAAGATGCTACCTATTATTTCTAATAATTTCAATGTGCCCGTCTAATTGAAAGGGTGAAAAGCCTGCATGCAACTTACAATCTACTTTAAATAAAATATTGAATGTAGCACTAACTGAACAGGATTTGCCATGCAATAACAGCTTGCGCGAAAAAACCTGTGGCAAATGCGAGTGTTCTCACCCAGGGTATGCCTAAAGTATATACGACCGCATGTAAAATACGAGCCCAGAAATACACAACGCATGCAGTCGCGATAGTTGAACTGGTGATCTCTGCAGCATGTGCCACAAGCACGAGTGCGGCAAAAATAACTAGATTCTCAATTGCATTTTTATGCGCATTCATCATTCGTTGAGCCCATAAGGACTGTGGCTTCAGTTCTTTAGAATACCCAACAGTGTAAATAAGACCGCAGGATATAATTCGATCCCGTGCGTAGGGTAGCCAAAGAATGGCGGTAAATGCGGAAACGAGGGCCAGGTAAAAGAGCTCTATTTTCATTGGTACCTCCTTTCAGTAGTTTCGCACTCATACACAGCGACTCATACACAGCGAGCAATGCTTAATCGCATATAATGAGCCAAAGAACAGGTAGATGCAAACGTGCATTTCAATGCATACTAATTGTTATTGAATTTAAAGTAACCTACTATTTATACAAACGTTTTAGCAAGAAGGTCAATCTATGCCCAGCAAGGTCTATTACAACAGCGCATGCCCCGTGTGTAATGCGGGAATCAAAGATCAACGCCGACGCATGACAGCTTGTGGAATTCAAGATATCGAATGGATTGATGTACATACCAGTCCCAATGCAACATCAGAAGTGGGTTCGTCATTAGAACAAATACGCGAGCGGTTACATGTTACAGATTCAAATGGACAGCTTAATATTGGTGCGGATGCATTTATTCATCTATGGCTACAGACGCCTGGTCAACGCTGGCTAGGAAAACTGTCTCAATTACCAATACTCAAGCAGTCTTTTCATTTAATCTACAATATCTTTGCACGGATTCTTTATCGCTGGAATCGTGCTAAGAAACATTGGTGATCGTGCCACGCAGCCGCAAACCGTTTTTTCATCAAACGGTGAGACATGCTATTCACCATATAGTCTGCAAAACCCAATGCTAGCCACTGTTTCCAAATGCAAGAAAAGGTCTTTATATTTTCATGTACTTATAATAAAGAAGCCTTAAATAAACAACGAAGGTTTCTTGTATAAAAACACTATTTTTTGAATTACGCGACAGGCCCACAATAGAAAATTGAGCCTAGAGAGATTAGGCCATTTTACAATCATATTGGTTATACAGATTTGAGTTTAGATTAAGGCCCGACTTGAATCTTAGAACTTTTATAACGCTTAATGGGAGGAATACCTTGTCTTTTGAAGAAAACAGTTCCAGTATACGTACCAGGTTTGAGCAACGCTTGAAGTTTGCGCCCCACAGATATAAATTTACGTGCTTTAATATCTTTTTGTATAAAAATCTGCTGTAGAAAAATTTTCCCATCTGGACTACGAATCTCTAGTTTGATCTCATCATCTGGCATCAAGCCATAAAACTCGCTCCAGAAAACAAAGACTTTTGATGAAGCAGGTAAAATTTTGGGGTTAGCTTCAGCTTTCCTTATTGCAGAAAAATTAGGAATGACATTGCGAAAACCCATTCTATGTAGCAAAACAGGTTGATACGGAATCTCACGCTTCCAGAGACTTTGCTGTAGTTTGTTACATCCATCAGTAATGGAGCTGTTCGTAAAGGGATCTATGTGAACGCCTTCCTTAATAACAGAAAAATGCAAGTGCGGCAGTTCAGCACTGCCCGATCGCCCAATTTGTGCAATTCTCTGGCCTTCCACCACATTTCCCCCCTGAGTGACAAGAACACTGTCCTGCTTTAAATGACAATACTGGGTAAATAATTTATTATCGTGGTCAATCAAAATGACATTTCCGCAATCCTTATTCATATTCCTAATGGCTTCTAACTCTTCAGGACTCTTGGGTTTATCATTTTCATTACGGCGTATACGTAAAACTTTTCCATTGGCCGCAGCCAATACATCAACACCTTGTAGAAAATCAGCTTCTGTAACTACAAAATCTGTTCCTTTATGACCTTTATAGGTATGGGTGCCACACTTATAATCACGGTAGGACTCCGCTGCAGGATCGGTATCTACATAAGAAGAAATCCAACAATTGACATCAAGTTTGCAGTTAAGCGGAAAAGAAAAACGCGGTGATTCAGCAAGAACTACGACAGAAAATGTTGCACAAAACAACAAAAGCAAGCGATGAAAAATACTGTGCTTGATTTTATTCATATCGATACAAAAGTAATGTAGCCCTACCCTATAATAAAAAAATAAGCTACAGACTAAATTATTTTCCAGGTTAAGCTATCCCCTGCACGCAATGGAATTAGCTTTTCTTCTGAAAAATCAAATTGCGCTGGAATCGTCCAAGCTTCCTTTTTTAATGTAATTGTGCCGTCATTACGCGGCAATTGATAAAAATCTGCACCATGGAAGCTTGCAAAGGCTTCCAGTTTGTCCAAGGCCCCTGCTTGTTCAAAAACTTCCGCATAAAATTCAATTGCAGCATGCGCAGTATAAATTCCCGCGCAGCCGCAAGCCGTTTCTTTATTAGATTTTGTATGCGGTGCACTGTCTGTACCCAGAAAAAATTTTGTATGCCCACCGGTTGCGGCTTCAAGCAAAGCCAACCGATGTCTTTCACGCTTCAAGACTGGCAGGCAAAAGTGGTGCGGGTGTATGCCACCATGAAATAGTGCATTGCGGTTAAGCATTAAATGGTGTGCGGTGATACTGGCCGCAATATTATTGGATGCTTGTTTAACGAATGCTACCGCATCGCAGGTGGTGACATGCTCCAATACAATTCGCAACTGTGGAAAGCGTCTTGAGAGGGGGAACAAAACCTTATCGATGAAAATTTTTTCTCTATCAAACACATCCACTTCAGGATCAGTTACTTCACCGTGCACCAACAGCGGCATGTTGATTTGTTGCATCGTTTCCAGTGTGGCGGTGCATTTGAAAACATCCGTAACACCCGCGTCAGAATTGGTAGTGGCCCCAGCTGGATAATATTTCACTCCATGAATCACACCACTTTCTTTAGCTCGAATGATTTCTGACGGAGACGTGTTGTCGGTCAAATAAAGTGTCATAAGCGGGTTGAAACGTGACTGCATGGTTGCAGGCAGTGCGGCAAAAATACGTGCTCGATAAGCCAACGCCAACTCTGTTGTCACAATCGGTGACTGAAGATTAGGCATGATGATCGCGCGCGCAAATTGCCGTGTTGTATGCGGCAATACGGCATGCATCTGCAACCCATCGCGCAAATGTAAGTGCCAATCGTCGGGACGTGTAAGGGTTATGATGGTCAAAATGAATTCAAGATTATTACATTGTGGATGTCTTGGATTATACCTCAGGCATAAAAACCATCTGTCTGATAGAGATACGGGGATGTTTATCTGAGCACACCAACTCGATTACGGCTCATTGTCTGCTTTCAAGGAAAGTGCAAGCTTATATAATATATTTTTATGTTCACCCGTAATTTCCGTTGCAAGCTTGACGGCCTGCTTTAATGGCAAATCTGCCAATAGTAATGTCAGTGTACGCTGGACTTGTTCACTGACCACTAATTTATTAGCGGCTTCTGCACCAGAAAGTAATATTACAAATTCCCCTCTCTGTTGGTTGGTATCAGCCTGCAACCACGCAAGTGCATCACCTAGAGCACAGACATGGATTGTCTCAAACAGTTTGGTCAATTCACGCGCAATTGTGAGTTGGCGCTGTGCGCCAAATACTGTGACCAGATCTGCCACACAATCTAGGATACGGTGGGGTGCTTCATAAAATATCAGGGTGCAAGCGTATGATCTTAACGCTTCCAATTCACGTTTGCGCATGCCTGTTTTGGTAGGCAGAAAACCATAAAATAAAAAATGGGGATTGGTCATGCCCGCCGCTGATAAAGCACACACGGCAGCGTTTGCGCCAGGAATCGGAATGACTTGGTAACCCTGCGCACGCACCCGACTCACCAATATCTCGCCTGGATCAGAAATGCCGGGAGTTCCCGCATCCGTAACCAGTGCCACGGTTTTCTCAGCTGCCAGTAACATTACAATCTTTTCTGCTACAGCGCCTTCATTATGCTGGTGCAAAGCAATTATGTTGGCAGTAATCGAGTGATACGCCAATAAATGTCCAGAGGTATGAACATGTTCGGCAGCAACCGCATCAACTTTCGCCAGCACGTCCAATGCACGTAAACTGATATCGTTTAAATTTCCTATCGGGGTAGCAACCACATATAATGTACTTTTTGCTAGCATAATCCTCACTATGCAACGTTTTCTTACCATCGCTTTGGTGTTAATCGGCACACTATACGGTAGCCTACATGCATTGGCTACTCACCCAGAGGATTCCTTCCTGACAGAAAGCATACCCGTGCAAGCGTCCGTGCCGCATATCGCACTACTGTTGCCATTACAATCGCCCTCATTTGGACAAGCAGCTGATGTCGTACGACAAGGTTTTGTAGCCGCAACCATGCGCGAGCAAGCACTACCGTTTACAATCAGAGTGTACGCAACAACGGATGACCCGTTGGATATCCTCATCACTTACCATCAGGCACTGGATGCCGGCGCAGTTTTGATTGTGGGACCGCTGACACGCGATGGCGTCACCGCACTCGCTTCAAGCAGTGTGGTAGAAGTCCCCACACTGACATTGAATGCCGCGGATAATGACGGGGGCATGCCACCGAATCTTTATTTGTTTGGCCTGCAAATGGAAAATGAAGCCAGTCAAGTAGCAGAGCTGGCCATAACAGAAAACAGACGCCACGCAATCATTATCAATGATGGCAGTTCATTGTCCTTGCGATTACAAACCGCTTTTGCAGACAGGTGGCTACAATACGGGGCTTCTGCCGAATCAATACAATATTACAATGAACAAAACACACTGAATCAATTTCGCAGACAAACGACTGGTCAGAACAATCTGATTTTTCTTGCATTAAATGCCAAAAAATCCCGTATATTACGTCCCTACCTAGATCCCAGCACACCTGTCTATGCCACTTCACAACTACTCGTCAACAGCAATGATGTATTGTTTAATCATGACTTAAATGCTGTCCGGTTTCTTGATATGCCATGGTTACTACAGCCCGATCATCCTGCCGTCATGGCGTATCGACATACAGACAAGCCCAAGAGTACAGGTATGGAACGTCTGTATGCGCTGGGCATCGATGCTTTTCGTATCATGGCACGCATGCTTCAGGTACGCTCAGCAAGTGAAATTTCACTGGATGGTGTTACAGGCCACATTCGCTTTGTACCACCCAATCAATTCGTACGCGAGCCTGTACCCGCCAAATTTCATAACGGCCAGGTGCTGCTAACAAATGCACCGCCAAAGAATTCGCAACAAGATGTTTCTGTAGATGAAAGGTAGCGATGCCGAGGAATTTGCAGCTGCATTTCTACTAGGCCAGAATCTTGTCTTGCTGGAACACAACTATCGCTGTCGTTTTGGAGAAATCGATCTGATCATGCGTGATGGAACAACGCTGGTATTTGTCGAAGTCAGAATGCGCAGGAGCGAAACTTTTGGTGGCGCAGCAGCCAGCATTACAGCATCCAAACAAACGAAATTACTGCGCACGGCTCGCCATTACCTATCTGGATTAAATGGTGATCCAGCCTGCCGCTTTGATGCTTTACTGCTATCGGGTGTCGATGGTCAGAAAATTGAGTGGATCAAGGATGCTTTTGGTGAGTAAGGTGCTTATTACAGTCTAAGTAACGACCATTTACTAAAGGACACTCCTAAACTATAAATTGATACTGCGCCCACCGTCTACCGCGATAATCTGGCCTGTAATATAAGGCGCATCTGCAATTAGAAATTGTACTGTTTTGGCAATATCATCCGGTTCGCCTGTACGCTTGAGCAGCGTTCTGTCTATTATATGCTGACGCGCTGCTTCGTTTGTCAATGCACCGTCTTCTGGCCATAAAATAGGACCCGGAGAAACACCATTTACGCGGATTTCTGGTGCGAGTTCCAACGCTAACGACTTAGTCAATGACACCAAACCACCCTTGGCAGAACTGTATATTACGTAGTTTTTCAATGGCCGATCAGCATGAATATCCACAATATTAACGATACAACCGGCCTGTTGCTGCAAATAAGGCGCTACAGCCTGTGACAGAAACAAAGGCGCTTTCAAGTTACTTCCTACCAGATCATCCCAAGCTTCTAGGGTGCAGCTACCTAACGGCGTCGGAAAGAAACTAGAAGCATTGTTGATCAGTACATCCAGTTTACCAAACCGCTTTACCACTTTCTCAATCAAATCGGGCAGTAACGTAATATCCAACAAATCAGCTTGTACCAATTCAACTGAATTAGGACGTTTCTGATTGAGTTCATTTTGCAACTGCTGTGCAGCATCCAGTGAAGATCTGTAATGCACAAGCAGATTCGCACCCTGTGCATGTAACTTCCGACAAATGGCTGCACCCACCCGTTTAGCACCACCTGTAATCAGTATCGCTTTTCCTTGCACAGACATCTCCTTCAATGTGCTGTTACATTATTGTCGCTAATATATAATTGCTTGTTTGATCAGTATCATTTACTGAATTTACCACAAAGACACCCGTGAAAATGCCTTTACCTCTAACATTACCCGTCCCCAGTGACACTGCACTTCAGCACAGCCATGCTGTACAAGAAGCGATTCAAGACAAAATTAATGCTGCGGGAGGGTGGATTTCTTTTGCTCAATATATGGAACTGGTGCTCTATGCCCCGGGGCTGGGGTACTATAGCGGAGGCGCAACAAAATTTGGAAGTGAAGGAGATTTTGTCACTGCGCCTGAAATTTCTTCACTATTTGGCCGCACCCTGGCACGACAAGCAAAGCAAATACTGGAGCACACCAAACAAGCTGATATTCTGGAATTTGGAGCGGGTTCTGGCAAACTGGCACTTGATCTATTGTTTGAACTGGAAAAACTGGGATGCTTACCAAAAAAATATTATATTTTGGATGTCAGCGCGGATTTGCGTCAACGTCAACAAACCTTATTTGAAAACAACGCGCCCCATCTTATCTCATTGCTGCACTGGCTTGAACAACTACCCACTAAATTTACTGGATTAATACTTGCCAATGAAGTACTGGATGCCATGCCGGGACACTTGGTGGTATGGCACAAGCATCATCTGTATGAACGCGGTGTAACCTGTGAAGACAAGACGTTAAAGTGGCGAGAACAGCCACTATCAGACGGCACATTATTCGAACTTGCCAGCAAACTGACGCCTCAAATCATGACAAGCGACGATCAGAGCAATGCACACTACATCAGCGAAATCAACCTTACCACAAGGCGTTTCATCTGCAGCATGGCAGATATTCTACAACAGGGAGCGATGATATTGATCGACTATGGCTTCGGTTGTAATGAGTACTACCATCCTCAACGCAGCCAAGGAACACTCATGTGCCATTATCGCCATTATGCACATGATGATCCTTTCTACCTACCTGGCCTGCAAGACATTACGAGCCATGTTGATTTCAGCGCTGTAATTGACACAATGAAAAATACCGAACTGGAACTACAAGGTTATACCACGCAAGCACATTTTCTCATCAATTGTGGTATTACAGAAATACTGGCACAAACACCCGCTGAAAATGTAACGCAATACCTGCCTCTGACAAACCAATTACAAAAACTGGTGAGTCCCGCTGAAATGGGTGAATTATTTAAAGTCATTGCGCTAAGCAAAAAAAATTGTCCCCCACTGATTGGATTTACCAGTGGAGATAAAAGCCACTTATTGTAAATTTTTAACTATTTACTATTACTTGCTGAAGTACAGTGCGATTACCACGAAACATGGTAATCGCTTTTAACAATATATTCACTTATTCTTGAGTAAATCTCTAATCTCAACCAACAATTCTTCTTCCCTAGTTGGCTTTGGCGGCTCGGCGGGCGCTTCTTCCTCCTTGCGCTTTAATGAATTCATCCCTTTAACCATCATAAAGATGGCAAAAGCGATAATCGTAAAGTCGATTAGTGTTTGCACAAATGAACCATAGTTGATTACCACTGCTTCAGACCCTTCAGTTGCAGCCTGGATGGTATATGCCAGATCGGAGAAATCGACCCCGCCAATCAAGACGCCAATGGGCGGCATCAACACGTCCGCAACCAACGATGCAATAATTTTACCGAACGCTGCACCAATGATAATACCAACAGCCATATCCATCATATTACCTTTGATAGCAAATTCTTTAAACTCTTTCATCATGCCCATAAGAACTCCTTTATTTTGAGAAACCAGTAATAAATTTGCTCCGCGCGCCCTGCACCTATCCCCGCGGCAAGACCGCGGGGTATTACGGCGCAGAAAACCAAAAACGGCGCGCTACGCTGACTTCAAAAACACAAACTATAATGCTCCCCGTGGCAAGACCACGGGGAATCGCAAGTTGAAGCAACAATGATTGAGTTCACCCAGAGAATCTCCAATTGTTCGTAGCAATCGATGCTTTTCGTCTTCAGGATTTCTCGGTGGATACGGTAATTCTTCATATTGCTGCTTCACCGATGAAATAACTTTTGTCTCGTCCACTTCTCTCCCCATACCTAAATAAATAATTTATATATCTAACCTAACGACCAGTGCCTGGAGACTAATTCTTACAGTTTAAAGGGACTATCTTGACTAACAGAATATTGCACCAGTACGCAAGATTTTAACCTGTAACCCTTATATCTATTGTTTCTTGACAAATTGAGAGAAAATACCGTTTGTACCCAAGGTTTCACTTGCTGATTTTTAACCTTAGATTATTGGCTCATGAATAATAAAAACTATCAGTCAATTAATCCAATCGTCATCTACTAAAGACGATATTATTTCGCTTTCTTCCTCCAAAAAACCTTCGAATGAATCTTCTAAAGAATCTTGGTTTAGACACCCTAACCATTCATTGTCTTGTTCAATTTCCCTTAGCAAATCTTCCTCTGAACTCATATCTGTAATGACCATTTTGCCCTCCATTCATTTATCTGGTTGACTAGATTTCATTATGAGCTGATTATTTAAAGCGATTTGGTGAATAAAAGGGAATTTAACTGGCTTTTTAACTTATTATCTCTGGCACTTCATTAAATTAAAGACATCTCTAAAAATTCGAAGCTCTAAACCAGACGACGCGGGAACAAAAATGTTGACGCATCATATAGCTGATATATAAGGAGATATTCTTTGTGTGCAACAAAGTATTGTGACGAACCAGGGGTTTTTAGAGATGTTCTTAAATTGACTGAAACAGTAACCAGTAATAACAAATAACTACCGTTATAACCAAAAACAATATATATAATTTTAAGTTTTAGCTTTGTCACTATGTTGAGTTAGAATGCGCGCTATGGTCAATTCTTACTACCCAGATCAAATTTTTCGCCCAGAAATACTTGCACTTTCTGCCTATCATGTCCCGCCGGCAACAGGCATGATAAAGCTAGATGCCATGGAGAACCCATATACTTTACCTCCTACACTGTGTCATGAAATTGCACAGCTAGCGGCTAATGCACCGATCAATCGCTATCCTGATGCCAGTGCTGCGACACTCAAAACAACATTGCGTGAAGCATTATCCATTCCCACCAATATGGAAATCATGCTAGGCAATGGTTCTGACGAGATTATACAAATTATTGCTATGACAATGGCAAAACCTAATGCGGTATTGATGAGTGTTGAACCTGCTTTTGTTATGTTTCGCATGATTGCTACATTTGCCAACATCGATTATGTTGGCATACCATTAAAAGCTGATTTCTCAATAGATCTGGATGCAATGCTTACGGCCATTGCCAAACATCAACCAGCCGTAATCTTCCTTGCCTACCCAAATAACCCCACAGGTAATTTATTTAATGCTGAGGCTATCTCGCGTATTATTCAGGCTACGCCAGGCATTGTGGTTGTCGATGAGGCCTACCAAGCCTTTGCTGATGTCACCTTAATGGACAAACTGGCACAGTATCCAAATCTGCTTTTAATGCGCACACTGTCAAAACTGGGACTGGCGGGATTAAGGCTAGGATTATTAATTGGTCGATCAGATTGGCTGATTCAACTGGAAAAGCTGCGCTTACCTTATAATATTGGCATAATAACGCAATTAGTTGCACAAGCAGTATTGCGTCATCCCGATGTGCTGTGGGAACAAGCCGCGATAATCAAGGCTGAGCGAACAAAAATGAATACGCAGCTGGCTACACTGGATGGCATTGAAGTGTTCCCTTCTGATGCTAATTTTATTTTGCTACGTGTCAATGGAGCCAGTCGGGTCTTTCAGGCACTTAAACAACGTGGGATACTCATCAAAAATCTGGATGGCACCCATCCCTTATTAAAGAATTGCTTGCGTGTAACAGTGGGCACGCCGGATGAGAATACACAGTTTTGTAACACATTACACACCATACTTATCGAACCAATATAAAAAACTTACCAACAAACCTCTGTATTAATATAATAATTACTATGCGCCAAGCACAAATCACACGTAACACGCTGGAAACTCAAATCAACGTCACTCTAAATCTGGACGGAACAGGTAAAGTCACATTGGAAACAGGTGTGCCCTTTCTGGACCATATGCTTGACCAGATTGCTCGCCATGGGATGCTGGATCTTGAGATTACCGCTAAAGGCGATTTGCATATTGATGCCCATCACACGGTTGAAGATATTGGCATTACTTTAGGGCAGGCATTCAAACAGGCGGTGGGAGACAAAAAAGGTCTGCGTCGCTATGGGCATGCATATGTACCACTAGATGAAGCATTATCTAGAGTGGTAATTGATTTATCTGGACGCCCTGGCCTAGAACTTAATATAGACTTTGTACGCGCTTGGATTGGTGAATTTGATGTAGATTTGGTTAATGAATTTTTCCAGGGTTTCGTTAATCATGCATTGGTAACGGCACACATCGACAACTTATCTGGTAAAAATGCGCATCACCAAGCAGAAACTGTATTCAAAGCATTTGGTCGTGCACTGCGTATGGCTATCGAGCATGATCCGCGTACAGAGGGTATTATTCCATCCACCAAAGGCTCTTTATAAGTAACCTTGCTCTTTTACACTACTGTATGACTGATATTGCAATTGTTGATTATGGAATGGGCAATTTACGTTCCGTATCTAAAGCCCTGGAGCACGTTGCACCCACTGCTTCTATTATGGTCACCAGTGACCCTTCAGTAGTTAGCAACGCCAAACGTGTCGTGGTACCGGGCCAAGGTGCGATGCTAAATTGCATGCGTGAATTGAATACACGAGGTTTACGCGATGTAGTATTGGAAGCTGCTGCCAACAAACCTTTCTTGGGGATATGCATCGGCCTACAAATGCTGTTTGAGGAAAGTGAAGAAGGTAATATTAGTGGTCTGGGAATTATACCTGGCAAGGTACTACGCTTTCCACCTACTGCCATGATGACCACGGACGGACAAAAACTAAAGGTACCACACATGGGCTGGAATCAAGTCCATCAGGCCGTCCAACATCCACTATGGAAAGGAATTTCTGACGATTCACGCTTTTATTTTGTGCACAGTTACTATGTTGAAACGACCAATCCAGAGTCTGTGGCTGCACGCAGCAATTACCCCTTTTCATTTACATGTGCCGTGGCAAAGGATAATATTTTCGCTGTCCAATTTCATCCAGAAAAAAGTCATCGTGATGGATTAACACTATTAAGTAACTTTGCCACATGGATGCCAGATTTCAGAAACTGAATATATTGATCAGATACCGTGTGTTTTATACTAAAATTCGTAACGATTCAGCTTAACATCGCTTACCGCAGAATAATAGAAAATAGAAATGGGTGTATTTGATACAAATAACAGAACCAAACAGCAGCAAAATTATTAGTCTCAACTCAATTAACAATCATTAACTCAGGTTTAGATATGCTAATCATTCCTGCAATAGATCTAAAAGATGGGCACTGTGTCCGATTGAAGCAAGGGATCATGGAAGATGCTACGGTATTCTCTGAAGACCCCGGAAAGATGGCAGAACACTGGTTAAATCAAGGTGCACGACGACTACACTTGATTGATTTGAATGGTGCGTTTGCCGGCAAACCACAGAATAAGGAAATTATTCGCGAAATTGTCGAGACAATCGACGATAGGATTCCGATTCAACTCGGTGGCGGCATTCGTGATCTAGAAACAATCGAATACTACCTCGATATTGGCATTACCTATGTCATAGTGGGAACCGCAGCAGTTAAAATCCCTGGGTTCTTACATGATGCTTGTAATGTCTTCCCTGGTCATATCATGGTTGGACTCGATGCAAAAAATGGCAAAGTGGCTGTCGATGGCTGGTCTAAAGTCACCGGACATGATGTGATTGATTTGGCGAAGAAATTTGAAGGCTATGGTGTTGAAGCAATCATCTACACAGATATTGGACGTGACGGCATGCTCAGCGGCATTAATATCCAGGCTACTGTAGCGCTGGCTAAAGAATTAAGTATTCCTGTAATTGCCAGTGGTGGCATTACTGATATCAATGACATCAATACGCTATGTGAAATCGAATCAGAAGGCATCATGGGTGCCATTACTGGACGCGCCATTTACGAAGGTTCACTGGATTTCAAGGAAGCCCAAATATTAGCAGACAAACTGAATGACAATAATACTATCTAAAGAAATGACTTACTGATCTGATGGGTCTTGCAAAACGTATTATTCCATGCCTGGATGTCACCAACGGACGCGTTGTTAAAGGTATTAACTTTGTTGAGCTGCGTGATGCGGGTGATCCTGTTGAAATATCACGTCGATATGATGAACAAGGTGCTGACGAGCTGACTTTTCTGGACATAACCGCCAGCTCTGATAACCGAGATCTAATTCTACATATTATTGAAGCAGTTGCCGCCCAGGTATTTATTCCTTTAACGGTTGGTGGTGGTGTTCGCCAGGTTGCTGATGTCCGCAGGTTGCTAAATGCAGGCGCCGACAAGGTAAGCATCAACACTTCGGCAGTACTGAATCCACAATTAGTCGCTGATGCGACGGGCCATTACGGCTCCCAATGCATCGTGGTTGCAATTGATGCCAAACAGGTAAATAATCAAAATAACACGCCACGCTGGGAAGTATTTACCCACGGTGGACGTAAAGCGACGGGGATTGACGCCATTGAATGGGCAAAAAAAATGCAATCCTTAGGTGCAGGTGAAATTCTACTAACTAGTATGGATAGAGACGGCACCCGCAACGGTTTCGATCTGGGACTAACTTGTGCTATTTCGAATGCGGTCGACATACCCGTCATCGCCAGTGGCGGTGTCGGCAATCTGGATCATCTGGTAGATGGGATAATACAAGGTCATGCGGATGCCGTGTTAGCAGCCAGCATCTTTCACTACGGGGAGTATACTGTACGCCAAGCCAAACAGTACATGGAACAGCATGGCATTGAAGTACGATTGTAGTGATAGAATAATATCTAGGATTTTCATAACTTAACTCGAATCTTAAATTTATGCCTACTACTTGGCTCAGCAAAATTAACTGGTCTGAAGATGGGTTGATACCAGCTATCGCTCAGGAAGCTGACAGTGGAAAAATACTGATGGTTGCCTGGATGAACCGTGAAGCGCTCAAGCTCACCGTTGAAAAGGGTAAAGCCATATACTGGTCTCGCTCCCGCAAGAAACTCTGGCACAAAGGTGAAGAATCTGGGCACATTCAAAAAATAAAAGAGATTTATTTGGATTGTGATGAAGACGTATTGCTACTAAAAGTGGAACAAATCGGAGGTATCGCCTGCCATACAGGGAGACATAACTGTTTTTTTAATAAGCTTGAAAATAACCAGTGGGTGGTAGCGGCCCCGATCTTAAAAGATCCAAAGGAAATTTATAGCAAATGACTGATTCAACGATCCTCCATCGCTTGGCAGAAACTATTGAAACTCGAAAGAATGCAGACTCTGCCAGTTCATATGTTGCAAAATTATTACACGATGGACAAGATAAAATACTCAAAAAAATTGCTGAAGAATCGGCTGAAATACTGATGGCATCTAAAGATGACAATACACAACATGTTGTCCGAGAAATAGCAGATTTGTGGTTTCATTGCTTGGTACTCCTTGCCCACCATGGAGCGGGTCCTGATGATGTCCTGAAAGAATTACAAAGACGAGAAGGCATATCAGGAATTGACGAGAAGGCATCACGGAACACGGGATAAAGAATGGATAATTGTATATTTTGTAAAATTATCCGCGGGGAAATTCCCGCGAAAAAAATATATGAAGACGAAGATACCTTTGCTTTCCTTGATATCAATCCTGCAGCCCCGGTACATATTTTACTGATACCCAAGCTACATATTGCTTCATTGTCGGACATTGAAGATAACCATCAGAACTTGTTGGGGAAGATGCTACTATTAACACCTAAGTTGGCAAAAAAGCAAGGCTGCACAGATGGGTTCCGTACGATTATTAATACCGGGCATGTCGGTGGTCAAGAAGTATTCCATCTACATATCCATATTATTGGTGGTCAGGAGCGCTTGCCTGTAATGATTCATAAAGGCTAGAAGCTTATGAGAAAACAGAATGATCGACCACAAAAAGCTATTTTAGTCGGATTTTGCGATTATTATTTTCATACAAACACCTAGTATGATCTATGTTAAGGAGTAAATAATGGGCACATTCAGTATTTGGCATTGGCTAATCGTTTTGGCGATCGTTGCTTTGGTATTTGGCACTAAAAAACTTCGCAATCTAGGCGGTGACCTGGGTAATGCTGTAAAAGGTTTCAAAGAAGGCTTAAATGAATCAGAAACAGAAAATGTGACGTCCCCACCACCACAAGTAAATGGTCAGACAATTGAAGGTGAAGTAAAAGAAAAAACACAAACCAAAGTATGACAATCCTTCGGGTAGATAAACTAAAAGGGGCAAACCTGATTAATGGATAACATTAATCATTTAGAACTTACACGGCGAAATGTTTGATATCAGCTTTACAGAAATACTGATCGTTTCAATTGTAGCACTGATTGTAATCGGACCAGAGAAACTCCCGCAAGTTGCACGAACAATTGGGCACTTGTTTGGGCGGGGGCGACGTTATGTCGCCAGTGTTAAGAATGACATTCATAATGAGATAAGATTGGAAGAACTCAAAAACTTACGTACTTCCATGCAAGAAACTACACAATCTATCCAGGACTCAGTACGCCAGGAAATGGATCAAATAAAGACAGCAACTGATATTGAATCCTTAACGCAGACACCACCGCCTACGCCTGCTAAAGACAGCAATAATATGGAATCTCAAATTGATACCGCTGCTTCAGCAACCAGTCCCAATTCTGAACAACAGGCACTAGAATCAAGTGAATCAAAAAACAGCCCCCTTGATAAGGAAAACAAATAGCAACCCAATACTTCTTTTCTGATGCATTCCGATGCAGTATGAAATTCAACCAATATTTTACTGTCATCCCATGAGTCTTGAAGGCACACTTATCTCACATTTGGTGGAATTACGCACCAGAATAATACGCCTAATCAGTGGGCTACTAATCGGCTTTCTACCCTGCGCCATGTATGCACGGGAACTTTACACGATACTGGCGCAACCCCTTATAGAAAAACTACCACAAGGTGGACAAATGATTGCCACTGATGTGACAACCCCTTTTTTCGTACCCATGAAAGTAGCCATGATGGTGGCTTTTCTCATTACACTACCACATACGCTTTACCAACTATGGGCATTTGTCGCACCGGGTCTTTACACTAACGAGAAACGTTTAGCGCTACCCTTGGTTTTTGCCAGCAGCCTCTTGTTCTTTCTTGGCATGGCATTTGCATATTTCGCTGTTTTACCACTAGTATTTGAATTCATTACCTATATTACACCAGATGGTGTAGCGGTCATGACTGACATCAGCAGCTATCTCAGCTTTATCTTGTCCATGTTCATGGCTTTTGGTATCACATTTGAAGTACCTGTATTTGTCATGGTACTGGTTAGAACAGGTATTGTCACAATCGAAAAACTGAGAGAAATACGCCATTATGTTCTCGTTGGCGCATTTGTCATCGCTGCAATTGTTACTCCCCCCGACGTCATCTCGCAATTTATGCTGGCCGTACCCCTTTATCTGCTGTATGAGTTCGGCATATTCATAGCTAATTTTTCTATGAAAGAAAGCAAAAAAGAAACCCAATCTGATTTAGCGCCACAACCTGAAAACAATGAATCAAAACAATCCGATATCAGTAAAAAATAAAGCAATTGATTGAAAACTGAGTGACTGCCAATGGGTGAAAAAACCCATCAATATCCTGATTACCGGCCCAACCGGCGTTGGTAAATCCTGGATCGCTTGTGCCCTGGCAAACAAAGTATGCAGAGAAGACCATACCGCTTGGTATCAGCGTCTGCCAAGATTGTTGCAGGAACTGCCCTTGGCCAGAGGCGATGGCAGTTATGCCAAGCTGTTGGCACGTCTGGCCAAAACCGATGTCCTGATTCTGGATGATTGGGGACTGGAAAAATTAAATGCAGAACAGCGCCGTGATTTGCTGGAAATCCTGGAAGACCGGCATGGATCACGCGCGACGATCATCACTAGTCAATTACCCTTGGATCAATGGCACGCCATTATTGGTGATGCAACCTTGGCAGACGCCATTATGGATCGATTGGTTCATAACGCCTATAAGATCAATTTAAGAGGAGAATCTATGCGAAAGAAACAAGCTAAATTGACAGAAACTGACTAACCAAGTAAAAATAAAAAAGGCTATGTCGCAATTAACTATTGGTTTTTGTTAACTCTCTAATTGTACTT
>CAXBGL010000040.1:0-18163 GCA_963975255.1 uncultured Nitrosomonas sp.
TCAACTTACACTTTTTTAATACCCCGTGGTCTTGCCACGGGGTTGTTTATTAAAAAGATAGTTCGTAACTACATAAACTGAAGCGGTAGTGGTTGGGATAATAAAAAGTACTAAAAATCTGAATAAATTTGCTCCGCGCGCCCTGCACCTATCCCCGCGGCAAGACCGCGGGGTATTACGGCGCAAAAAACCAAAAACGGCGCGCTACGCTGACTTCAAAAACACAAACTATAATGCTCCCCGTGGCAAGACCACGGGGAATCGCAAGTGGAAAGTATTGAAGCACTCATGGATTCAGTAAAGCGGATGCGTCGAATAACACCATCACCACCTTTGTGTTGGCCGTTGCCGCCTGATTTTTTACGAATGGAAAAACTTTCTACGCGTACCGGATAGCATGATTCGAGGACTTCTGGGTCGGTTAGACGTGAGTTGGTCATGTGAGTTTGCACGGCGCTTTGACCGTCAAAATTTGGTCCGGCACCGGCACCGCCGCAGATGGTTTCGTAATACTGGTATTGGTCGTTGCCAAAGGTAAAATTATTCATGGTGCCTTGTGCGGCGGCCATGACACCCAGCGCACCATATAGCGCATCAGTCACGCATTGGCTGGTTTCTACGTTACCTGCGACCACAGCTGCCGGGTAGACGGGGTTTAACATACACCCTTCAGGGGCGATGATTTTAATGGGTTTCATGCAGCCGGCATTGAGTGGTATATCGTCATTGACCAGTGTGCGAAAAACATACAAAACTGCGGCACGACAAACCGGCAGTGGCGCATTGAAATTATTGGGTCGCTGGGAGGAAGTGCCGGTGAAGTCAACCACTCCTTGACGATTATTCTTGTCGATACGAATAGCTACCTTGATGATTGAGCCGTCGTCCATGGCATAGACAAATGCACCATCGGACAGTACGTCCAATACCTGGCGTATACTTTCTTCAGCGTTGTCTTGCACATGTTGCATATAGGCCTCGACCACATTCAAGCCAAAGTGTTTCGTCATGCGTTTCAATTCACTGACCCCTTTTTCATTGGTTGCAATCTGCGCACTCAGGTCAGCAATGTTCTGGTCGGGATTGCGTGCCGGATACTTATTATTGGTCAATAAGTAGCGGATTTCTTCTTGCAGCAGTTTGTTCTCACGTACGATCTGAATATTGTTAAACAGGACACCCTCTTCTTGGACAGTTGTACTGTTGGGCGGCATAGACCCCGGCGTGATGCCGCCGAGATCTGCATGATGACCACGTGAAGCGACATAAAAAATAACGGTGCTGTCTGATTCATCAAATACCGGGGTAATCACGGTAATATCTGGCAGGTGGGTACCGCCGTTGTAGGGTGCATTGCTGGCAAAGACATCACCGGGCTTCATTGTGGGATGCGCTACAATGACGACCTTGACACTTTCACCCATGCTCCCCAGATGCACTGGTATATGCGGTGCATTGGCAACAAGGTCCCCATCGCAATCAAACATTGCACAGGAAAAATCGAAACGTTCCTTGATATTCACCGAGGATGCAGTATTAGCAAGCACTGCACCCATCTGTTCGGCGATGGACATAAAAAGGTTATTGAATACCTCCAGCATGACTGGATCAGCGCTAGTGCCAATACTTTCACGTTGCGACCGTGGTTGGTGGCGGGTAAGTACCGGTCCGCCATTTGCGATACATGTTGACTGCCATCCCGGTTCAACTACGAGGGTTGCATTGATATCGCAAATGATTGCTGGCCCCTGAGTCACATTGCCAGAAACCAGAGTGGAAATATCGAACACAGGCGTCTGGTATGATTTGCCGCCACTAATCATACTGACAATTTTAGGCGGCTTGGGCTCGGATCGGGTTGATTCCTTGCGAGTCATCATCGTGGCAATGGTTTTTGTTGCGCCAATCGCTTCAACAGACAACGCTTCGATAATCAGATCACGTCCCGATTGGACGAAACCAAACTGGCGTTGGTGCAGGCATTCAAAATCTACTTTCAGCTGATCCAATGCGGTATATTCAATTATCAGCGCAGTATCTGTACCTTGATAGCGCAGATGAATTTTTTGGATAACGCTTATGCTTTCCTTAAAAATCCCTTGATTCAGGACTTCTTCGCTGGCCATATGGGTAAGTTCTTCTAGTGCATTACCTGCCGTTAACCAGGTTTTATCATTGAGCACCGTTTCAATAGCCTGTGTTTTTATCGCGGTGATGTCGGCGAGCCATATGCTGACAAAACACCCGCCAGTGGATGTACGAAGATGGATTCCATACCCAATGCATCAGCCACCAGGCAAGCATGTTGGCCCCCTGCACCACCAAAACAGTTGAGCGTATATTCGGCAATATCGTACCCTTTCTCAACAGAAACTTTTTTGATGGCATTCGCCATATTTTCAACAGCAATATGCAAAAACCCTTCTGCAACTTTTACTGGTGTGATTTTTTTGCCGGTTGCTGCTGTAATGTTGTTGGCAAACTGCTGGAAAAGTTTGTTAACACTCTTTACGTCCAATGACTGATCAGCATTTGGGCCGAAAATATTGGGGAAAGAATCAGACTGAATCTTTCCCAGCATGACATTGCAATCTGTGACCGTTAAAGGCCCGCCACGGTGATAGCACGCCGGACTCGGATTGGCACCTGCACTATCAGGCCCCACCCGCAAGCGACCGCCATCAAAACGCAATATAGAACCACCACCCGCAGCAACCGTATGAATATGCATCATCGGTGTGCGAATTCGGACGCCGGCAACGGTGGCATCAAATACGCGCTCAAATATCCCGTCAAAATGGCTGACATCGGTTGATGTGCCACCCATATCAAAACCAATCACCTTGCTAAAACCAGCCTGCGTCGCCGTCCTAGCCATGCCAACCACACCACCCGCTGGACCAGACAAAATGCTGCCCTTACCTTGAAACATGCGCGCATTAGAAAGACCGCCGCTGGAACGCATAAACATGAGATGAGTATCCCCCAGTGTTTTGACGATGCTGTCAATATAGCGATGTAGGATAGGTGAAAGATAGGCATCCATCACAGTCGTGTCACCGCGGGACACCAATTTCATAAGTGGGCTTGTCTCGTGACTTAACGAAATTTGTGTAAAGCCAATTTGCTTTGCTACGCTAGCTGCCAGTCGTTCATGTGCATGAAAACGATAACCATGTAAAAAAATGATAGCAACAGCACGAATTCCTTCATTAAAAACACGTCTAAGTTCAGCATCCAGTCCAGCTTCATCTAACTTCAACAGTATTTCACCACTCGCACTGACACGCTCATGCGCTTCAATCACAGTTTCATACAGCATTTCCGGTAACTGGATATTCAGTTCAAAAAGACGCGGACGGTTCTGGTAACCAATGCGCAACGCATCAGCAAAACCCTTGGTTATCACTAACGCAATCCGTTCACCTTTACGCTCAAGTAGCGCGTTGGTCGCAATCGTGGTACCCATTTTGACATTGCCCAGCAAGTAACTCGGTATTGGGTCGTGTGAGGAAATCCCTAAAACCCTACGGATACCTTCCAGCACTGCATCCGGGTATTGTTCTGAATTTTCAGAAAGTAATTTGTGTGTTGCTATCTTACCTTCAGGGGAAAGCGCTACAATATCAGTAAATGTACCACCACGGTCAATCCAAAACTGCCACTGTTTACGATACACTGGGTTGTTTTTGGCTATGTCACAATTAAATGTTGAATTTGATTTAAGAATTCATAAAACCCTTATTAACCATGGACTTGATAGTCTCAATAATTAAAGTACAATTAGAGAGTTAACAAAAACCAATAGTTAATTGCGACATAGCCTTGTTTTTCTTACTGTCCATAAGAATCTAGATCATCTTGGCATGAACGGTTGAAAACAGAATTTTCACTCAAGATTAAGGTAGTACGAGAAATCAATATTTGAAGGCATTCATTGTTGCGCAAGTAATCGTAGTTCAAGCATATGTTAATTCAATGTTTTATGCGCAACTCAGATATGCATATTGCTAAGAGCAAGCTGACTCCAAGTAAATGGGTTTAGTGGGCAACTTTACTTAGAATAAACATTTGTCAACCATTTCGATTAGAAAACGAATTACTATCTTGTGTTTCTGATCGACACAATCATCCGACGTTTTTATCTCTCATATTAAATCAACATATTGCCCTACTACTAAAGGTTAATACTGATTTATTGCTGTGATCTAATCGCATTCAGATTAACTTGCGCATCCGTATTCCCTTGTGCAGCTGCTTTCTCAAACCATTGTATGGCTTTATCCAGATCTTTCGGAACACCTTCACCCATATAATACAATGCACCCAAATTATTTTGTGCATCAACGTGTCCTTGCTCGGCAGCTTTCTGAAATAATTCGACTGCTTGGGCAATATCTTTTTCAACGCCATCACCATTTACATACATCAAACCTAGATTAAATTGTGCATCAGCGTATCCCTGCTCTGCTGATCTATAAAACCAGCCCGCAGCCAGTTCCGGATCATTGTCTAATACTTTACCTGCAGCATTCTTGGAAATTGCTTCGCCTGTGTAATACATCACGCCCAGACCATTCTGGGCTTTAGCATCCCCTAATTGAGCATTTTCAAACATGACTTTAAACCTTTCCTCAGGTGTTGTGCCATTTCCTGACCCTGAGGGTAATATTTGTTCCTTCAGCTTTGCCTTTTCTTCAGGCGACAAACTTTCTTCCAATACAGATGGAATCTCACCTATAGAGGTCAATTCATCCGAAAAAGACGAAGAATCCGTTTCAGATTTATCACTGGATGCGTCTCCCTCACAACCTGTTAGCATTAGTAACGATGCAACAAGCAACAAAACAACAGATACTTTCATTTAGAGTTTCCTTTATTCCTATCTTCAATTAACTTAATTTAACAAAAAAGTTTATTTAAGAGGCACAGATTAATACATCAACCGATGCATTATGATCATCCATTTCATCAATACGATAGATCATATAATACTTATTGCATACTATCTGGCACCTGCTTTATTAAGTAATTTTATTGCTTCCACATGATTATATTTTTTTGCCAGCAGCAAAGATGTAATACCATTCACTGCCTTGGCGTTCACATCGGCACCACCTGCCAATAATGAATATATTGCACCTTGGTGCCCATGTTGTGCGGCCAACATTAATGCGGTGGCACCATTCTCTAACTTGGCATTGACATCAGCCTTTGCAATCAGCAAAGCCTGTATTACCTGCTGATGGCCTTCCTGTGCCGCCAGTAGCAACGCGGTCATGCCGTCCTCTCTGGCTGCATTAACATCAGCCTGAGCAGCCAATAACAATGCAATAACCTTTAGTCTATTCTTTTGCGATGCCAGCAACAAAGACGTCCCTTCATTTTGTGCTGTAGCGTGTACATCCGCACCCACAGCAATTAATGCTTCCACCACTTTATCACGCCCATCTCGCGATGCTTGTTGTAACACCGTAAAACCATTTTCTGCTCTAAAGTTCGCGTCTGCACCCGCATCGAGTAACACCTGTACGACCCGACTGCTACCCCTCTTTACTGCTGCAAATAAAGCCACATTGCGTTCGCCACTTTCTATATTCTGAGTATCAAGCAGCTCTTTCACCTGCACAAGTCTCCCTTTTCCCGCTGCCGTGACGAGATCGCTATCCATCGTTTCAGCCCACGTACTCGTTGCCATACAAATTAAGAAAAATAACTGAACCAATGCAAATTGGACTCTCAGTAATCTTGTCATTCAAAATTCCTTTTTAAATACATTTTCAGGATAAAATCAGCTATTTATACCTATTCAACCAGCGAAGCTTGAATTTATTGATTCAATATCAATAACATAAAAATATTATTATGCCACTTCCCAATTTATAAATTATATCAGAGCAAATACAATCATCTCATTCCCTCTCTGTATGACCTATGCTATCCTGACAGTCTGAATAGAAAATAACGGAAACAACGTTGTACTCTCTAGCATTGGTTGAATTCAAAGTCTAACTCCGATTGTCGGTTACAAAATTACTATGACCTCAAAATTAAACCAATATGCCCTTGCTTACTGTTATCACTAGAATCGCTTATCCATACTATTTGCATCCAAAAAACTCTAGAATTGAACTAATGAAAGTCTATCAAACAAAGATGCAATGAACGCTGACTGTTATGACCTTGCTATTATAGGCGGCGGCCCAGTAGGTATGGCACTAGCACTTGCTCTACGCGGTTACGGTGTTTCCACGTTACAACTGGAAGCACGCAGCTTACCTGAAAAGGAGGCCGATGCGCGTCCCCTTGCTTTATCACATGGCAGCCATTTGATACTCAAGCGCTTGGATGTATGGAAAAAACTTTCCGCAAGCACACCTATTACAAAAATCCATGTTTCCAACCGAGGAGGGCTTGGTCGCACAGTATTAACCACTGATGATGCGAATGTTTCTGCTTTAGGACACGTGGTTAATTATCATGATCTATTCCACTCCATGCATAAGACCCTGCAAGATTGTGAAACTGATTATCTAACAGGTGCAACCGTAACACAATTTGATACAAATGATGATCAGGGTCAGGTACAATTTGAAGTTAACGGAAAACAGAAACAAGTAACTGCAAAGTTACTGATTCTGGCTGACGGTGGTCACCTTGCTAGTCAAGCCAAAGACATTTTTCACCATGTGCATGATTATAAGCAGTGGGCAATCGTGGCAAATATCAAGACCCAAACCCAACAGACTGGAATCGCATATGAACGCTTTACCGTTGATGGCCCTGTTGCGTTATTGCCCTCAGGAAATGATTTTGCACTGGTGTGGACGGTTTCCCCATTGGTCGCAAAGGAAACCCTTGCACTTGATGATGCGATATTTCTGAAGCGATTACATCAACATTTTGGCGATAGACTTGGTGCATTTACCCAAGTCGGGAAGCGATCCGGATTTCCACTTGCGCTTAAATATGCCTCACCCATTACATCTCAACGTATCGCATTGGTAGGAAACGCTGCTCAGACCCTGCATCCCGTTGCAGGACAAGGTTTTAATCTTGGACTGAGAGATGCACACGAACTAGCGCGTGAAATTATTACATCAAATGAAATAGGCACACCGGCAATGCTTTCAAGATATCGCCAGCGACGTCGGATAGACAGTAATACAGGGCGATTTTTCACGGATTCTTTAATTAAACTTTTTTCCAATGATTATGCATTGATTCGGAATATTAGTGGCTTGGGATTAAGTGCATTGGATTGTTTGCCGCCACTCAAACGTTTTGTTGCACGCCGTATGATATTTGGAGCAAGAGGCTGAGCATTTACAAACAAAATGACTGCATCAATTTGGATTAAGCAGATCTAACAAGGTGAGATAGTCAGACGATCAATAACGCGTTACGCGTTTTATAGATTTACAATTCTTCATCCTATTATGCATTTTCTATTTCTTTTATTACATCACACATAACATCAATATGCAGATAGGCCCATACATTCTCAAAAACAATTTGATCGTTGCGCCCATGGCAGGTGTAACGGATCGTCCATTCCGACAATTATGTAAAAATATGGGTGCAGGGATGGCTGTATCAGAGATGGTGTCCAGCAACTCATTATTATGGGGTTCAAAGAAAACCCAACGGCGCGCCAATCATGAAGGTGAAGTTTCACCCATTTCGGTTCAGATTGCAGGTGCCGATCCGGAAATGATGGCCGCAGCCGCGCGTTATAATGCAGAACAAGGAGCACAAATCATAGATATCAACATGGGTTGCCCGGCCAAAAAGATCTGCAATGTTATGGCGGGCTCTGCATTATTACAGGACGAATCTTTAGTCGGAAAAATACTTGACAGAGTAGTCAATGCAGTAGATATTCCTGTGACGCTTAAAATTCGTACTGGGTGGGATACTCAACATAAAAACGCACTTGCTATCGCACACATAGCTGAGAACTCAGGGATACAGGCACTGGCTATTCATGGGCGCACACGTGCTTGTGCGTATGGCGGTGAGGCTGAATATGACACCATTGCTGCAGTCAAAGCAGCCGTCAAAATTCCTGTTGTCGCCAACGGTGACATTACAACACCTGAGAAAGCTAAACAGATACTTGAATACACAGGGGCTGATGCCATCATGATAGGTCGTGCTGCACAAGGAAGGCCTTGGATTTTTCGTGAAATTGACCACTTTCTTACCACAGGCGAACATCTTCCTTTACCTGAAGTAACTGAAATTCATCGTGTGCTCATTGACCATATACAGGATCTCTATGACTTCTATGGTGAATATTCGGGCTTGCGCATCGCACGTAAACATATCTCCTGGTATACCAAGGGATTGATTGGTTCTGCTGGATTTCGTCATGCCATGAACCAATTACAAACCAGCGAGCAACAATTATCAGCAACCAACACATTCTTTACCGAACAAGCCAGCCAGGGCAAACAATTAAGTTATATTAAAGATAAGGGAGTAGCTGTTGTATGAATGCAATTAATGAAAATGAACTTGCATCTTGTGTACGCAAAGCTATAGATAGTTATCTAAATGACTTGGATGGTGAAAAACCCAGTCATATTCATGCAATGGTAATTCAATGTGTTGAAAAACCTTTGATTGAGTTAGTCATACAACACACCAAAGGAAATCAAACACAAGCTGCTGAACTACTTGGGATTAATCGTAACACCCTGCGCAATAAAATCAAACAATACCATATTAAATAAGGCTCTAAATGGCAATAAAACAGGCGCTTATAAGCGTTTCTGATAAAACTGGAATTGTCGATCTAGCACAAGAATTGCACCAACTGGGTGTAACAATTATTTCTACAGGTGGCACCGCTAAATTATTGCAGGCTGCAGGTATCGCGGTTATTGAGGTGAGCGACTATACTGGTTTTTCGGAAATGCTGGATGGACGCGTCAAAACACTGCATCCAAAAATTCATGCAGGTATTCTGGCGCGCGATGATTTACCCGAGCATCGGCAGGCCATGCAAAAAGCCTCGATATCAAATATTGAGCTGGTAATCGTCAATCTTTATCCATTTAGCCAAGCCATTGCAAAACCTGACTGCAGTCTTGAGGAAGCAATTGAAAATATAGATATTGGTGGCCCAACTATGGTGCGTGCTGCAGCAAAGAATTATCAAAAGGTCACGATAGTCACCAATCCTGAAGATTACTTTCTGCTTTTGGCAGATATGAAAGCGGATAACGGCACTGTTGGGCCAGCACGTCGTTTCCAGCTCGCACAAAAAGCATTCTCCCATACCGCCGCATATGACAGCGCCATCAGTAACTATTTGACTGCTATTGATGCAGACAATCAGCACAAGGTTTTCCCTGAATGCCTCAATCTGAATTTCAAGATTGCACAGAATTTACGTTATGGTGAAAATCCTCATCAAGAAGCTGCCTTTTATCATGACTCAGTCACCATTCCAGGTGGCCTCGCCAGCTATACTCAATTACAGGGAAAAGAACTTTCCTATAACAATCTTGCTGACACGGATGCCGCATGGGAATGTGTCAAAACTTTTGACAATCCAGCCTGCGTGATCGTCAAACATGCGAATCCTTGTGGCGTGGCTGTGGCGAACTCGTCCTTGGCTGCTTATAAACTTGCGTTGGCTACTGACCCAACTTCTGCTTTTGGTGGCATTATTGCTTTTAATCAAGTGCTGGATAAGATAACAGCTGAGGCAGTCATTAAGCAATTTGTCGAAGTCATCATTGCTCCCGAAATAACGGATGAAGCAAAACAAGTACTGGTTCAAAAACCCAATGTGCGTGTACTGGTTCTACCCGTACAAAGTGGGCATAATCAGTTTGATTTAAAACGCGTTGGTGGCGGACTACTCGTTCAAACACCCGACAACCATAATATCACTGCCACTGAACTACAAGTCGTCACAAAAAAACAACCCACTCCGCAACAAATGGAAGACTTTTTATTTGCGTGGCGGGTAGCAAAATTTGTTAAATCGAATGCGATTGTATTTTGTGCCAATGGTCAAACACTGGGTATTGGCGCGGGTCAAATGAGCCGTATAGATAGCGCGCGCATTGCTTCGATTAAAGCGCAGCAAGCAGAACTGAACCTCACAGGCTCAGTGGTTGCTTCGGATGCATTTTTTCCATTCCGCGACGGACTGGACGTTGTGGTACAAGCAGGCGCGCAAGCAATTATTCAACCAGGTGGAAGTATGCGTGATGCAGAAGTCATTGCTGCTGCAGATGAACAGGGCGTCACAATGGTATTCTCAGGTATTCGACATTTCCGGCATTAATTATTATGAATTTACTCGTAATTGGAGGCGGAGGCAGGGAACACGCGCTGGCATGGAAGCTGATTCAATCACCACGCGTGCTCAAAGTCTTCGTTGCACCAGGTAATGCCGGCACAGCCCAAGAACATGGTCTAGAAAATATATCTATTACGGCTATTCCTGAACTGGTCAAATTTGCTCAAAAAGAAAACATTGTATTCACTATAGTAGGACCTGAAGCACCCCTGGCCGAAGGTATTGTTGATGCATTTCATGCAGCTGACCTAAAAATTTTTGGGCCTAGCCAACAAGCGGCACAACTTGAAATATCTAAAAGTTTTTCAAAGGCATTTATGCAGCGTCATCATATTCCGACTGCTGCTTACGCATGTTTTAGTGATGCTGAAAAAGCACACCAATACATCGATCAAAAAGGCGCACCCATCGTTATCAAGGCCAATGGTCTGGCTGCAGGAAAAGGTGTAATCGTTGCGACAACAAATGCCATGGCCCATGCAGCAGTAGACTCAATGCTGGTTGAAAAGAAAATGGGTGATGCCGGATCCGAAATTATTATTGAAGAATTCTTGCAAGGTGTAGAAGTGAGTTTCATTGTCATGGCGGATGGTCGGAATATATTGCCTCTTGCAACCAGCCAAGACCACAAGCGTTTACAGGATGGCGACCAAGGTCCCAATACGGGTGGAATGGGGGCCTATTCTCCAGCGCCATTTATATCTCCTGAGCTCCACGCCAAGGTGATGCGTGAAATCATTCACCCTGTTATCAATGGAATGGAACAAGCCGGCAACAGTTATACTGGTTTTCTTTATGCAGGCCTTATCATTACACCCGACAACCAGGTTCAAGTGTTGGAATTTAATTGCCGTCTGGGTGACCCAGAGACCCAGCCGATTATGCTGCGTTTAAAGAGTGATCTATTTACGTTAATCGAGCATGCAATAAACGGAACACTTGATCAAGCAGAAACAGAGTGGGATCGTCGTATTGCACTGGGTGTTGTCATGGCAGCATGTGACTACCCTGAAAAACCACGAAAAAATGATGTCATTCATGGTCTATCTGAGCTCTTCTCAAAACAAAATCATACAGATGACTTCCATGTATTTCACTCGGGCACAACGCTAGGGGGAAAAGATGGAAAAGAAATCGTAACGTCAGGGGGACGTGTATTGTGTGTCACAGCTCTGGGAGATAGTGTAAAAATAGCCCGAAACAATGCCTATAAGTTAGTTGAGCAAATTAACTTTGATGGTTGCCAGATACGCCACGATATTGGTTATCGAGGCATCGACCAACACCGCAAACAATGAAATCGCAATATGACTAATTTATAGAATCCCTGTTTCTACGGTAGAACGCGCATAAAACAAATTCAATTTATGCTGATGCAACACCTCAAAAAGACTTTCAGCCTGTTTGCTATCCATTATAAATTCTACCTGTACAGGTAACTCACCGGCCAACTCAAAAAAAGTTTCTCTATGCATACACGCATGGCGACCAAAACCTTCTATGGCACGGAATGCTGACCCACCCGGTACACCCAATCTTTTTGCTTCTTCCAGCAACCATTCGTAGAGTAACTTTCCATTGTGTAATTGTTGCTCTGCAACATAAATTTTTAGACTGATACTCTGCATATTGCCTCCTGTCTAGCGCTACTGATGCAACCACTTAAATGTCTGCAAACCAAATAGCGTCATGATCAATGAACCCCCAAGATGAGTCGTTATCATTACGGCACCCCAAGCATATTGTCCGCGTGATAGAAGTGTAACCGTCTCGACTGAGAAGGTGGAAAAAGTCGTCAGGCCACCTAGAAAACCAGTAATAATAAATAACCGCCATTCAGGCGATAGTCCTGGATACTGAATAAAAAAAGCCAAAGCTAATCCAATGAAATAACCGCCAACCAAATTGGCAGACAGTGTCCCCAATGGCAAATCTGGCAATGTAGAATTCAGCCACAACCCTAATCCCCATCGTATCCAAGCACCCATTGCTGCACCCATACCCACTGCTATAAAAGCGTATAGCGTCATTATTATTGATCCATAAGTTGCATTAAATTTAATTCAGCGATAGTAAAAATAACGTTATTCTCATTACTAAATAACAACAAGTCGGCACAAACAGTCTGTATTCAGCCAGAAAACACAGGAATTGTAACCACTTACATGGGCGACATATGAATTCAAAAAACAACACTGAGATAGACTACAATTTACAGAGTAGAATGACAAAAATAATTCGTCAATCATTAAATCTATACCCACCTTCTCGACAACATACAGTCTGATTTATGAGTCATCCTGGTGAGTCGATAGTGCTATACTCCATGTTTTATTTGCGTTACAGAAACAAGGACAAGGACAAGGCGATTGCAAATAATCAGACATTCACTTACTTACTGATAAGAATTTAATAGATCCTGCAAGATATCATGTTGACATCACTCGTAGTAACTCCGATCAACCACGTGTTACGTGGAGAAAGTTGGGCAGGTAAGCGACTGCAATCTTATACTGGCAGGACGGTATGTGTACACATACCTCCTCTTTTTGATTTTAAATTAACCGTACAAACCAATGGTGAATTTTTAAATACAGCCAGCAATACGATAGCTGACACCACACTAAGCATAGCACCGGGTTTATTGCCACAGCTACTCAATCATAATGAAGCCGCGTTTCGTCGCATCAACATATCTGGTGACGATGCGTTTGCCGCAGAATTGATTGATATTGGAAAGAACCTACACTTGAATGTAGAACAAGATTTAGACAAGTTCATCGGTGATATCCCTGCACACCGTATTGCTCAAGCTGGAGAAAACATTATTCATTGGCATACAGGTAGCATTCAGAATCTATCTCAGGCGATGGTGGAATACTGGACGGAAGAGCAACCAATGTTAGCCAAACCCATTAACTATAACGCGTTTGTTGACAGCGTCTGTTTACTTCATACTCATACAGAACAATTGGAAGCACGCATACAAGAAATAATTAATAAGTCGCTGTAATCAGCCAGCACCACAAACCCGTAAAATCTAAAAATATTCAGGAATAAATCAGTATGGCTTTATTGAATCAAGATGGAATTAGCGTAACACCTGTTATGCTTTTTTAAATTGAATCAGCATAATCCACACTGCCATACTGCCAATTTCTCAATTAAATGCGCCTATTTCGTTTTCTTAAAATTTTATCTGTCGCATTCCGTTTTGGTCTCGACGAATTTTTCCTTAGCCATGGTCCGTTGCAGTTCTTACGTTCTCCCATTAAATGGCTAACATTCTGGCGGCAACTCAAAAAACCGCGGGGTGAAAGATTACGTTTAGCATTGGAAGCATTAGGACCGATTTTTGTCAAATTTGGTCAAATGCTATCTACGCGGCGTGACATACTGCCACATGATATCGCAGATGAACTGGCAAAACTCCAAGACCAGGTGCCGCCGTTTGCTTCTGATCAAGCACTCGCTACGTTAGAAAGCGTTTATGGTAAGCGAATCAATAAAATATTCTTTAAGTTTGATGCGAAACCAGTAGCCAGTGCGTCGGTCGCTCAAGTACACTTGGCAGTGCTACACGACGGAACAGAAGTTGCCGTAAAGATACTGCGCCCTGGTATCGCGCCCATAATCGCACATGATGTCGCTTTGATGGAGACGGGCGCATGGTTGGCTGAGGCCTTATGGCCAGACGGCAAGCGTTTAAAGCTTCGTAAGGTGGTATCAGAATTTGCACGCCATATAGATGATGAACTTGATCTCATGCGCGAGGCATCCAATTGCAGTCTACTACGACGTAATTTTCTTGATTCACCCCTCCTATTTGTTCCCGAAGTTCACTGGGATTACTGCCATTCTGGCGTCATGGTAATGGAACGCGTACACGGAACGCCCATTAGTCATACAGAGCAATTAAAAGAGCAAGGTATTGATATTCCCGATTTGGCACGCATAGGCGTTGAAATATTCTTTACCCAGGTATTTCGGGATGGCTATTTCCATGCCGACATGCATCCAGGAAATATTTTTGTAGGTAGTGATAGTCGCTATATCGCCGTTGACTTTGGCATTATGGGAACACTTAGCGATGAAGATAAGAATTACTTAGCACAAAATTTCCTGGCCTTCTTTCGTCGTGATTATAAACGTGTGGCTCAAGCGCATATTGAGGCAGGCTGGGCTCCTAAAGATACGCGCGTAGATGATTTTGAAGCAGCAATTCGTGCAGTATGTGAACCAATTTTTGATAAACCACTTAAAGAAATTTCTTTTGGTCGCGTCTTATTACAATTATTTCAGGCTTCGCGTGAGTTTAATGTCGAAATCCAGCCACAACTGGTATTACTACAAAAAACGCTGCTTAATATTGAAGGCTTAGGTCGCGATCTTGACCCTGACCTTGATCTATGGAAAACAGCCAAACCTTTCCTGGAAAACTGGATGTCTGAGCAAATTGGGATACGTGGGTTAACCGGCCGTATACAAAAAGAAGCACTAAATTGGGCAGTCATAATGCCACAATTTCCACGCTTGATTCATCAAGCTTTGACTGAGAATCGTACCTATGAACTTGAAGAAAAAATAATTGATTTGCTGGCTAAAGAAAAACGCCAGAATCGTTTACTGATACTCATTGCATTATTACTCGCAGCTTTGTTGCTGTGGCAGAAACTATAATTATCTGTATTCCTGCATTTATTCTACTTGTTAAAATATCACATAAAATCTGTTTCTTTCAAATAGTAACCTTATGGCGCTACTTGAAATTCATAATATAACCAAGTTTTTTGGCCAATTTACTGCTATTGATAATGTCAGCATCGATGTCAAAGCAGGCGAATTCTTCACACTACTCGGACCATCAGGCTGCGGCAAAACGACTTTGTTACGCTTGATTGCAGGATTTGATGCACCAGACAGTGGTCAGATTTTGCTAGATGGTCAAGATATGGTAGGGATACCACCAGAGAAACGCCCGATCCATACGGTATTCCAAAACTACGCGCTATTTCCTCACATGACCGTTGCGGATAATATTGCTTTTCCACTTAAAATGATGGGATGTGTAAACAGTGAAATTAAACTTAACGTTAGCAAGACTTTAGATAATGTAAAACTTTCGAGCTTTGCACATCGATATCCACATGAATTATCGGGAGGTCAAAAGCAACGTGTTGCACTTGCGCGTGGATTAATTAACCGACCTCGTCTATTATTATTAGATGAGCCGCTGGGCGCCTTGGATGAAAAATTACGCGCAGAAATGCAACGAGAGTTAATTAGCCTACAAGAAGAAGTCGGCGTTACTTTTATTTTTATTACGCATGCACAAAATGAGGCACTGGCTTTATCTCATCGTATTGCTGTCATGAACCAGGGCAATATCGAACAAATTGATTCACCTACTAAGGTGTATAGCTACCCTGCCAACCGATTTGTCGCAGGCTTTATTGGTAAAATCAATATGTTGGATGCAAAAGTACTCACAGTGATTGATTCACACTTAACACTCTATGTGGCGGATCTGGGCGAGGTCACAGTACCCACAAAAAAAAATGCGCATATAGATGATGAAGGGGTCATCGCAATTCGCCCTGAGCATATACAGATTACCCATGCCTCTGCGCAAAACGAAACAGAACCAACAGAACCGCATCTCTTGGGTAAAGTACACGACATTTTGTATGTGGGAGATGCAACCACTTACATGATTATACTGTCAAATGGCACACGCATTGAAGCATTACTGCCTAATTCTACACCAGGGCGAACACAGTTTTTTAAAGTTGGTGATGCGGTTTCTGTAAATTGGGCGCATGAAGCCGCGCAATTTCTAACTAATTAAAACGTACAGCCATGTATCAAAGTAATCGGATAACCAAATGGCTAATCAGCGGGCCCCCACTTTTATTCTTGCTGATTTTTTTTCTCGCTCCCAGCCTGATCATGATTGTTACCTCATTTCGCTTTCCAGGTGAATTTGGTGGTTTGGCACCCATTACAACACAACAAGGAAAATCTGATGGTGGATCTGGCCTGACCTGGGAAACTTATCAATTCTTTTTCAGCGACACCATTTATCTTGAGGTTTTTGTAAAATCTTTTACTGTAGCAACTATCACAACAATCATTTGCCTGATTATGGCTTATCCACTGGCATTACTGATTGCACGCAGCAAGAAACGTATTCAGAATTTAATGATTCTACTGGTGATATTACCTTTTGCCAGTAATTTTCTTATCCGTATTTATGCCTGGATGATTATTCTTGGGCCTGAATCGGCAATCAGCAATTTTATCAATGCGATATTGGGTTTCTTTAGCATTGCACCCATCACTTTATTATTCACCCCCTTTGCAGTATTAATTGGCATGGTATATGTGCACCTGCCATTTATGATACTGCCACTGTATACCAATCTCGAGAAGCATGACTCTATTTTGCTGGACGCAGCACAAGACTTAGGTGCAAATGGTTGGCAACGTTTTTGGCGAATTACATGGCCACAATCGTTACCAGGTGTTTTCTCCGGATCTGCGCTTGTTTTTATTCCTGTATTGGGTATGTTTGCAGTGCCCGATCTGTTAGGTGGAACAAGGGATATCCTGATTGGCAATCTCATTAAGGACCAATTTTTAGGCTCCCGTGATTGGCCTTTTGGTGCGACACTATCCATTATGTTGACATTGGCAGTATTGGGCATAGCTGGCCTAGTTACATGGTTAGCACGCTCACCGACTAAACAAACACAAAGAAATCGACACTATGCCTCGTAATCACATTTACTTATGGATTGCAGCCATTTCAGTTTATATTTTTCTGTATATCCCTCTTATTATAGTTGTGGTGTATTCTTTTAATGATTCCAAGTTAAACGCTGAATGGACAGGTTTTACCCTGTCCTGGTATCAGACACTGTTTAATAATGAAGAAATGCTAATCGCTGCCCGCAACTCGTTGATCATTGCGGTCAGTGCCAGTTTTCTTGCAACGACACTTGGGACCATGGCGGGTTTAGCAATTCACCGCTATAGACTAAAGGTACTGCCCATCCTGGCATTTACACCTGTAGCGATACCCGAAATTTTATTAGGTGTCTCTCTCCTCCTGTTTTTTTTACAAGTACTGAATCTAACCTTAGGAATGATTTCGATCATTATTGCTCACACTACATTTTGTATTGGCTTTGTTGCAATTATAGTACGTGCACGCTTACAGGATATGGATGAACATATTTTTGAAGCAGCGCGTGATCTGGGTGCAACGCCTTGGCAGTCTTTTCACCAAATTACACTGCCACTCATCAAACCTGCTGTCATTGCAGGTGCATTGATGTCATTCACTTTATCGATTGATGATTTTGTCATTACATTTTTTACCAAAGGCGTTGGTGAACCCATCTTACCCATCCAGATCTATACTATGATCAAGGTTGCGGTAACGCCGGAAGTAAACGCGATTTCTACCTTGATGATGCTCCTCACATTAATCATGATCATAGTTGCCACAAAACTTGATTCCAGCTTAATGGGCCGCGCAGCAAAAACATGAAACCACTCCATCAGCATAGTCGCGCTGCCTTTTTTTACCATCTGCACGGACTTCACTTAAGTCATTCATTTCAAATCCATATGATTTTTAGCCAAGTGAATTACCCCCGGTTTACAGGAGACTCTATTACTTGAGAGGATAGGGTCATGAAAAAACAAATTAGATATTCACCAGAGGTGTGGGAAAGGGCTATCTGGCTAGTGCATGAACACCAGAATGAAGGCCTGTTGCGTAATAAACAACCCCGTGGCAAGACCACGGGGTATTAGAAAAGTGTAAGTTGACGC
>CAXBGL010000041.1:0-17884 GCA_963975255.1 uncultured Nitrosomonas sp.
TGAGAATGCCAACAAATTATTAAGAATTAAATTACCACGTAAAACTAATATTGATTCGATGGAGCAATATCAGATTGACAATATCGTTAAACAGATTAATGATAGAACCATGAAGTGCTAGAATTTACAAACACCCAGTGAGGTTTTTAAGCAGCCTTTGGAGTGCTGCCAATTTAATATCTTGTTGCACTTGCAAACTGAATGTGCCATAAAAACTTTTGCACTTAGAACTTGAATTCACCATGCACATTTATTTGTGTGTTTTAATTTATGACAGAATTATAACGTTTTAACAAAAGCCAATACTTCTTGCACATGACCGGGGACTTTAACACCACGCCATGCTCGTCGTAATACTCCCTCAGTATCTACAACAAAAGTGCTGCGCTCAATACCGCGAACTTGTTTGCCATACATGTTCTTCATCTTCATGACATTGAACAATTTACAAACCGTCTCATCCACATCACTCAGAAGCTCAAAAGGAAACTTCATCTTTTCTTTGAAATTCTCATGAGATTTAACACTATCACGCGAGACACCCACAATGACACAGTTGTGCGCTGCAAACTCGTCGTAATGATCACTAAAATTTTGTCCTTCTGTCGTACAACCTGGCGTACAGTCTTTTGGGTAGAAATAAATGACTGTATGCTTGCCCGTTACGGCAGACAAACTAAAGATCTGGTTCCCTGTTGAGGGCAACTCAAAATCAGGAATAGATTTATCCAGCACAAGCATTGTTAATATTGATAGTGAATAATGATTTATGTAACACTAGAAAAATATCTTTCCGTAATAAACTACAAATACTAATTTAATATTAAGGAACTTGTCGATTAATTACAATAGCAATATTATTATCACCCACTTTAACAGGCTGACTAAATCCTTGCAGATCTCCACTAGTTGGTACTGCCTGTCCTGATTTGGTAATTCTCGCTTCAACAACTACTTCAGGAAAACTAGACAGTTTCATCGCAGGCATCATTGCCATCTCATCAGTCAGCTTAAATGTTGTAGGCAGATCGCTTACCTTCAAGCGCAAAATTGCTAAGGGCATCTTGGGGCCTGTCTTGGCACGAGCATAAATAAATAAGGTGTCATTGGGTGAAGCTTTTGGAACCAGCGCCTGACTGAGTGTAACGCTACCCGAAATTGATATCTTCGCAGGTTCTACACCAGCTGTTGTAGCAGGCTTAGCTGTCGCTTTGGTTTTCTGCGCTTGCTGGACAGGTACTGTACCCGGTTTTCCACCTGCAGCCAATGATTTTGCTTCAGCAATGCTCTCGCTCACAGATTTAGCTAACTGGGAGTCCGCTGGAATCACAGTGAGTAATTTTTCCCAATGAATGGCAGCTTGCTCAAATTTGGCTTGTTCAAATTCCACCGTGCCTGCCAAGGCTAATGCTTTTGGATATTCAGGATCAATACGTAACGCTTCATTAATCAACTCAGCTGGTTTACCTACGAGACTACCTTGGTTTTTCATTGCCAGGACATCCGCATAATCACTCAGTATCTGTGGATTATCAGGGACTAACTTAACCAATTTGGTATAAGTCTCACTGGCTTCATCAAACCGTCCCATGATTGCATAAGTACGCCCCAGCATCACCCAGCCCTCCGTATCACCAGGATTATCATTGAGCCGTGCGATCAGATTGTCCAATACAGAAGAGAATTCACTGTGTCCTGCAGGGCTATCGTTTTTTGCAACTTGCATTTGTGTCGCATTAGCAAGTTGTGCTTGTGGTAACAAACCACGCGTATCACCCAGAAGCAAATACATAGAAACCGCTGCTAATGGGAGTGCCAGCGTAATAATTGATGACGCTGCAATATTATGGAACTTCTTTGTTTTCCTTTTCGTCATTTTTTCTCTCTCGGGCACATCTTGTAACATACGTTGCTGAAGCTCCTGTTTACTTTTCTCATATTGTTCCTGAGTCAAAATATCATTTTGTAAATCATTATCAAGCTCGACTAATTGATCACGATAAACCCTCACGTTTAGCGCATCGATCTCTATCCCATTTCGTTCACTGTCTTTACTTCTTAACAGTGTCGGAATAATAAATAACAAGGCGGTTACAATAAAAATACCCGCAATAATCCAAAATGACGTCATACTTTATTACCTTTGTTTCCATCCAATAAAGCTTCAGCTTGTTTACGCTGCGCTGCTGATAACGATACTTCCTCTATTTGTATCCGACGACGTCTAAGATAAATAATTAACGTCCCCACCCCCACTACAAACAGAGCCAACGGCCCAAACCATAAGAACAGTGTTGTTGCTTTTACCGGTGGATCGTAGAGCACAAAATCACCATAACGTTCTACCATAAAATCAAGAATTTCCTGATCGCTTTTATTGGCCTTAATCTGTATACGAATTTCGCGCCGTATATCATTCGAGAAATCTGCGCGTGAACCCGCGATCGTTTCATTTTGACAAACCAGACAACGCAGATTTTCCGTCAATTTAAGCATTCTTGCTTCGACCTCAGGATCCTCAGCTAATGGCAAGGCCTCTTTTGACCAGCTGAGTGTTGGCACCATTAGCACAATAAAAAGTAGTGCGACCAAGCAATTGAGTTTGCTTAAATAATGCATCACCACAAAACCCTGCTGCAAGACATCATTTTTAAATAGATTGAATCGATTCATTAAGTTTGTCTCTGTAATTCAATTACAAGCGGTATGATTGTTTGTTCCAATGAATCCACGGTGACAGGACCAATTTGCTTGTGCCTAATGATCCCCTTTTTATCGATAACATAAGTTTCTGGAACACCATAAACCCCATAATCAATACCGACTCTACCATCAGGATCAACAATGCTGATCGCATAAGGATCACCAAATTTCCGCAACCATTGCAGAGCCACATCCCGTTCATCCTTATAGTTAAGACCATAAACGGGGACGATACCTGAATTTGCCAATTGAACCAATAATGGATGCTCATCACGACAAGCAACACACCATGAGGCCCATACATTAAGTAGCCACACTTTGCCAAGATTCTCTTCAGATGCCATAACTTTTTCTGGCTCATGTAACTGCTGGAGCTGAAATGCTGGCGCTGGCTTATCAATTAGTGGGGATGGAACCTGACGTGGATTCAATGTGAGGCCAACAAGTAAGAATACGGCCAATACCATAAAAGCAGCCAATGGTAATAGATAACGCATCATATTTCTCTTGCCTCCGTCACCAGCGTAGGACTCGCATCCGTCGCATTTTCTTCGGTATCAGCTGGTTTGTTTTTATCTACGGTAGCCGCTTGCTTCTTACGACTTGATAAACGGTAACGCCCATCCGTGACGGCCATCAACCCACCGCATACCATCAACAAACAACCAAACCATATCCAGTCCACAAATGGTTTGTGATAAACACGCACCACCCATGCATCGTCAGCCAATGGTTCACCTAACGCAACATAAAGATCACGTAAGATACCTGTATCAATGGCAGCTTCTGTCATCGCCATACCTGACGCATTGTAGGTCCGTTTCTCAGGTTGCAAGTCCCGAATAATCTCACCATTCTTTAATACATCAATCTCACCACGTACTGCACTATAATTAGGCCCCACCACATTATTGGTTCCGTTAAAACGAAACTCGTAACCACCAGTCGTTACGGTACTACCAATATCCATCCGTACATCTTTTTCGGTTTCATATCCATTTACTAGCGTTACGCCAATAATGAATACCGCGATACCTAAATGTGCGCAGTGCATGCCGTAATAGCTTCTTGACTGCTTGGCTAATTTCGCAAACAACCCACCCTGACCACTATTACTGAGACGATGCTTCAAGTTAACTACGATGCTAGCAATTACCCAGAAAGCAAGCAGTAAACCAAAGCTTACCATTGGTTTCCACTCACCCATAAGAAATGGCATAATCAATGCAGTTGCAAGACTGACTGCAAAAGCCCAACGCAAGCGTATAACAAGTGTAGGCAGACTCGTTTGCTTCCAACGCGCAATCGGTCCAACACCCATCAAGAAAATTGCCGGTGTCATAAGGGGAACAAATACGGCTTCAAAGTAAGGAGGACCCACTGATAATTTACCCAGATCCAACGCATCAATGATCAAGGGATACAAGGTACCCAGAAAAACACTGCCTGCAGCAACCATAAGTAACAAATTATTTGCCAGTAGTAGCGATTCACGCGATAGCAAATCAAACTTTCCGCCTAAACCGACCTTGGGTGCACGCCAGGCAAACAACAATAGTGAGCTACTAATAACAATTACTAAAAACCCTAAAATAAACACACCACGCTCTGGATCCGTTGCAAAGGCATGTACTGAAGTCAGCACACCAGAACGCACCAGGAATGTTCCCAACAAACTTAAAGAAAATGTACAAATTGCAAGCAAGACTGTCCAACTTTTGAAACTGCCTCGCTTTTCAGTTACCGCTAATGAATGAACCAATGCTGTTCCCACTAACCAAGGCATAAATGAAGCATTTTCGACAGGATCCCAAAACCACCACCCGCCCCAACCCAATTCATAATAAGCCCACCAACTACCCAGCATGATTCCGAATGTCAAGAATACCCAAGCAATCGTTGTCCATGGACGTGACCAGCGCGCCCAAGTTGCATCTAATTTACCACTTAGTAAGGCTGCGATTGCAAATGCAAATGCAACAGAAAAACCCACATAACCCATATAAAGCATAGGGGGATGTATCACCATACCCGGGTCTTGTAATAAAGGATTTAAATCACTGCCTTCCATCGCTGCAGGTAACAGTCGATCAAAAGGATTCGAGGTAAACAGCATGAATAACAGAAAACCGACACTGACCAGCCCCAATACACCCAATACACGCGCCACCATTTCATCGGGCAATTGCTTACTGAACACACTGACAGCAATTGACCAACCTGCCAGCATTAGTACCCACAGTAGCAACGAACCTTCGTGCGAACCCCAAGTTGCAGCAATTCTAAATTGAAGTGGCAACTCAGAATTAGAGTTGGTTGCTACATTAAGTACTGAAAAATCATTATTCACAAATGAGTAAGCAAGGCAGCCAAAAGCAATCAAAACAAACACAAACTGCCCCTGCACGACAGGTCGCGCCAGCGCAATCCAAGATGGAATGCCACGTGCTGCGCCAATAATGGGCAGCGTACCTTGTATGAGGGCTAATAGAAGCGCTAGTATTAGACAAAAATTACCAATTTCTGGGATCATAATTAGAATTTATATGTTAATGATTATGCGAAAATAACGGGGGAACTTCATTAAAGAACCAACACGTTCTTTTATCGATTTCAATTATTGTATCAGTGCTGCTTTACGTGCTTTACCAGCTTGCTCCAAAGCACTTGCAGCTTCTGGTGGCATATAATTCTCGTCATGCTTGGCCAGTACTTCATCTGCTTCAAAAATACCATTAGCAGCAATTTTTCCCTGTGCCACAACACCTTTTCCTTCTTTGAACAGATCAGGCAGAATACCTGTATAGACGACTGGAATGGTTTTCGCAGTATCCGTCACAGAAAATCTTACTTTGGTACTATTGTCGTCACGTAAAATACTGCCTTCTTCTACTAACCCACCAATGCGAAAACTCTTGCCCACAGGCGCTTCATTTGCTATAACTTGAGTAGGACTAAAGAAAAACACCAGATTACTTTGGAAAGCATTTAATACGAGAATGGCAGCAACGCCCAATGCCGTAACACCTGAAGCGATAATTGCAAGTTTCTTATGACGAGGTTTCATTATTGTTCTCTTTTGAATTGGATTCGGCAATCAGACCATGGTGTTTCTGTAAAGTTCGACGACGACTTGAAATCAATATAATCTCACCCACTACACAGGCAAACGCCACACCGTATGAACCCCAAACATAAAATCCATATCCACCCATAGCAAAAAATTCTGACCAGCTTGCCCAGTTCATTATACTGCCTCCTTCTCTCGCAACTCAGCTACCCATGCTGTATGACCCTCACGCTCAAGTATAATGACCCGCGTCCGCATCAATATCAGCGCAATTGAATACATCCAGCTTGCCAATGCCATTATAAGCATGCCCATTAGCATAGTTGTTGCCATGGTAGGCGCTTGGTTCAGACTAACTGATGAACCCTGATGTAAGGTATTCCACCACTGCACCGAAAAATAAATTATTGGGATATTGACAACACCCACCAATGCAATCACTGCACCTGCTTTATCCGCGCGACGTGGATCATCTATGGCTGCTTGTAACGACATAAACCCAATATATAAAAACAGTAAAATCAGCTCCGATGTCAACCGTGCATCCCATACCCACCAAGTTCCCCACATGGGTTTTCCCCACAATGATCCTGTCCATAATGCTAAAAAGGTGAACATGGCTCCAGTTGGTGCAATAGCCGTTGCGATCATGGAAGAAAGCCGTGTATTAAAAGCCAGGCCAATACCCGCCCAAAATGCCATGATTACATATAGAAACATAGACATCCATGCTGCAGGAACATGGATAAAAATAATACGATAAGCTTCTCCTTGCTGAAAATCAGTAGGTGCAACAAAGAAACCAATATATAGCCCCGCTACCAATAACATTACTGCAGCAAAAACAAATACTGGGATTATTTTCCCCGCAAGAAAATAGAAACTCGCTGGGGAGGAATATTTGAACCAATTAATTGCCATATTAAATTTTATAATTCTTTATATTTTTTCTGCGTTCTAATTTTTAACTTCATTTCTGCAACCGATCATTTTAAACTAAAAACCCAAAATCATGAATTTCTTTCTTTTGGATGATTTAGAAAATTGAAAGTTTCACATCATACAAAGTAAATATAAAAATATTGCCTTCGTTCCAGATTAATGTGTAATCAAACACATTGATCGTTTCAATGCTTTAGCGTTTTTTTTATTCCAAAGAAATTCGCAATGATGCCGCCGCCGCCCATGGTGCAAACACCAGTGACACAAGCAGAAATGCACCCAATAATGAGAAATGCGCGCCATATCCAAGGCCAGCCGCACTCGCTTCTACTGCACCCGCTCCAAAAATTAGAACTGGAATATACAAGGGCAACACCAATAATGATACTAAGACACCACCACCCCGCAAACCCAAGGTTAGTGCCGCACCAATGGCACCAATTAGACTTAAAACTGGCGTCCCTAACAACAATGATGCCGTCAATACAAATAGCGCGTCTGCTGGCAAATCATATTGGATACCTAAAACAGGCGCCATCAATACCAAAGGAACACCTGTTACCAACCAGTGTGCCACTGCTTTTCCTAATACAAGCAGTGATAATGATTGAGGCGAGAGCAACATCTGTTCCAATGTACCATCTAAATAGTCACTGGAAAACATTCTTCCTAACGCTAACATTGAAGCCAACAACGCAGCCACCCACACAATACCAGGTCCCATTACACGCAGCATTTCCATTTCTGGTCCGACACTCAATGGAAATAAACTGACTACAATAATAAAAAAAAACAAAGTCGTTAATACGTCAGCCTGCCGACGCATAGCCAATAAAAGATCACGCTGAATTATCCACAAAAACATATTAGGAAAGTTGCAGCTGGCAAGTTGTTGCGGCAGCAATATTTATTTCTTGATGTGTCGTCATGACCACCATACCACCCTGTGCCAGATGATGTTCCAACAAATCCCGAATTATGGTTACCGCCATAGTGTCTAACGCAGCCAAGGGCTCATCTAATATCCATAACACTGTTTTGCACACAAGTAATCGTGCCAACGCTACACGTCGGCGCTGTCCCTGAGATAGCACTTTGACAGGCAATGTTTCTCTACCAGCCAACCCCATATGTTGAAGGGCCTCACGAGCTTCTGCCTGGTTAATCTCAACACCTGCCAGCGCACTTGAAATACGTAAATTTTCAATAACCGTCAGATCATCCTTGCTACCACCTAAATGACCAATGTAAGTCATGACACTATAATATTCTCCACCCAAAGCGCGAATAGCTGCATTACGCCAATGAATCTCTCCACAAGCAGGAACCGATAAGCCACATAACATTCGCAATAAACTGGTTTTGCCACTTCCATTAGGCCCACGCACCTGCATCAATCCGCCAACCTCAAGGGAAAAATTGATGCCTTCAAATAGCTTACGATCGCCTCGTACGCATGCCAGATCATTTCCTTGTAACATTAGGAGTGCGCAAAATAAAACGTGGGATTATAAAACATTAGCTATTTCTCTAGCATTTTGCTGATATTCAAAATTAATCATATGCTAAGCAGAGTTATCATCCGCTAATTATTTTTAGATGCGCTATTAGCCAATAATCGTTTAGGAATTATTGTCCGTTCTGCTGTCATTTCACCTAAACCCAAGAATTGCTTTTCCTGGTTATATAACCGGATATTTTGTCCCGCTAGCCAGTCATTTGTATCCAGATAGTTCGATATTGCACACCCTTGCAACAAAAGCATAGCGGCCGAATCGGCAAGAATTAAAGCTGGAAAATCATGTAATAGACTATCCACCGGGTATAAACAACTATCACGATGTATCGTCGTCATACTCTCAAGCGCATCTAATGTCTGTACTTGTGAGAGATCAAAACGACCCATTCCACTGCGACATAATTCGACAAGGTATGCGCCACCATAACCGAGTGCCTTCCCAATATCTTCAGCTAAGGTACGAATATAAGTACCGCTACCACATCGGACTGTAATTTGTAATTCATTCTCAATCAACGAATTGACATGCAAGTCATGAATAATCACTTCACGCGGCAACCGCTCGATTTCTTCACCCTTTCTCGCATAGACATACAAGGGTTTTCCCTTGTATTTAAGTGCACTGTACATGGGTGGCACTTGCATGATTTTACCCATGAAACACTGCAATATAGTTTTGCATTGTGGCAACGTTAGCATGACCACACCAGCCTTCGACTGCTCTGATTGAGAAACTTCGCCTTCAGCGTCACCAGTTGTACTAATATATCCAAGTTTTATTTTCGCCTCATAGGTCTTGTCTCCACCCAGCAATATTGAAGAAAATTTAGTGGCTTCACCAAAACAGATTGGCAATAGTCCAGTTGCCATGGGATCAAGCGTACCAGTATGACCTGACTTGGCTGCAGAATAAATACGTTTAACGACTTGCAATGCTCGATTAGAAGTAATGCCGTAGGGCTTATCCAATAGCAATACACCATTGATAGGACGTTTGGCTGGCTTAACCGTATTGAGCTGAGAGATTCTAGCGTGAGACGACATGCACTTTTGATTTAGGAATCAGAACTCGATTGATTCATTTCGCCTTCTTGTGCTACTGCCTCATCTATGAGGCATGAAAGACGGACACCCCGTTCAACTGATTCGTCATAAATGAAATGGAGTTGCGGCACAACTCTTAATTTCATTCTATGAGATAAATTAGTGCGTAAAAAACCACTGGCATGTTCCAAACCCTTTTCAACCAGAAAATTTTCTTCTTGATTACCCAGTGTCGTATAGTAAACCTTAGCATGCCCATAATCGCGCGTTACCTCAACAGCAGTCACTGTAATCAATCCTACACGAGGATCTTTGATTTCATGATGAAGCAGATCGGCAAGCTCACGCTGAATTTGGTCCGCAACACGCAAAGTCCGAGAATAATCTTTAGGCATAGTCTCTTACCTTGTTAAAACACACGTCACAAAGACCGTGCTGTTTCAATAACTTCATAAGTTTCCAACTGATCGCCCACCTGGATATCGTTATAATTTTTCAAAGACAAACCACATTCAAATCCTTCTCTGACCTCTTTCGCATCATCTTTGAATCGCTTCAGCGAATCCAGTTCGCAACTATGTATTACCGTCCCATCACGCAGTAAGCGTACTAATGAATTTCGTTTAACCATCCCCTCTAATACGTAGCAACCCGCGATAACACCCACTTTAGGAATACGGAATATTTCCCGAACTTCTACCAAGCCCAGAATATTGTCCTTGCGATCTGGTGACATCATGCCAGAAAGTGCCGCCTTAATTTCGTCTACCGCTTCATAGATAATGTTGTAATAACGAACATCTACACCACTAGAAGCAATCAGTTTACGTGCGCTGGCATCTGCACGTGTGTTAAAACCAATGACTACTGCTTTTGAAGCCAGTGATAAATTAATATCCGATTCAATAATGGCACCGACACCACTATGAATAACATTCACTTTCACTTCATCTGTAGAAATTTTATCTAAAGCATAGGTCAATGCTTCACATGACCCTTGAACATCAGCTTTGATAATTAAAGTAAGAATTTTGACATCGTCCTGCTGATCAAAAACATTTTCAAGGTTCGCAGCTTGTAATTTAGCCAGTTTCACATCACGGTATTTACCCTGACGGAATAGTGCGATTTCTCGTGCCTTACGCTCATCATCCAATACAATCAATACCTCACCAGCTGTTGGCACATCTGACAAACCTTGAATTTCAACTGGAATAGAAGTTCCAGCCTGTTTTACGGGCTTTCCGTTTTCATCGGTCATGGCACGTACTTTGCCAAAAACAGCACCGACCAATAAGACATCACCAAGTTTTAATGTTCCTGATTGCACCAACACTGTCGCCACTGGACCACGTCCTTTATCCAAACGTGATTCAATAACCACGCCTTTAGCAAACGTGTTAATGGGCGCTTTAAGCTCCATGACTTCCGCTTGCAACAGAACACTTTCTAACAGTGCATCAATACCTTGTCCCGTTTTAGCTGAAACTTCAACAAACATGGTATCGCCGCCCCAGTCTTCTGGCACGACTTCATGCGCCACCAATTCTTGCCTGATCCGCTCAATATTAGCCTCAGGTTTATCCATCTTATTAACCGCAACTACAATTGAAATCTTAGCGGCTTTTGCATGATGGATTGCTTCAATAGTCTGAGGCATGACCCCATCATCTGCAGCAACCACCAAAATAACGATATCAGTAATCTTGGCGCCACGAGCCCGCATAGCCGTAAACGCTTCATGGCCTGGGGTATCAAGAAAAGTAATCATTCCATGATCAGTCTCAACATGATAGGCACCAATGTGTTGTGTAATGCCCCCTGCTTCACTACCTGCCACACGTGAACGCCGAATATAATCCAACAAAGAAGTTTTACCGTGATCAACATGACCCATCACGGTTACAACTGGCGCACGTGGGACAATTTCTGCTTCAATTGTTGATGCTTCTGAATCAGTCAAAAATGCTTCAGGGCTATCCAGTTCAGCACACTTTGCTATATGCCCCATTTCTTCCACCACAATCATAGCTGTTTCCTGATCCAACATCTGATTGATGGTTACCATATTCCCCATATTCATCAGAATTTTAATAACCTCAGCAGCCTTGACAGACATTTTTTGAGCAAGTACTCCGACTAAAATAGTCTCAGGTACCATGACTTGATGAACAATCGGTTCAGTGGGCGCAGAAAAAATATGAACATTCTGTTCGTCACCTGAAGCGGGTTTACTATGTCTATCTCTACGCGTTCGCCACCCTTGACCACTGGATAAATCCCCGCGTGTTTTAACGCCACGTTTTCTGGTACCTTCATCTCTCCAAACAACTTGCTTAGCAGGTTTCTTCTTCTTTTCAACCTTATCTTCTGGCTTCACTACAGGTTTGTGCAAGGTACCTTCAGTTGAACCAAGCTGGGGCGAGGATACTTCTTGCTGGGTTGATGTAGATTCTGACGCATTTTCTTTTGCTGTTTCTTTCTCTGCTTGTACTGACACTGATTCCGTAATGGGAGGTTCAGCATCTTTCTCAGACGTTGACGGGACAACAGCAGGAACCGCTACTACTTCTTGTTCCATTTCTTTTTTTCTCGATACAACTGACTCAGCCTTTTTGCGCGCCTGTTTCACTTTGATCTCCGCGGCTTGACGCGCGACTAATTCAGCATGTTTTCTGGCTTCTTCTTTGCGCAATGCTAGTTGTTCAGCATCAATTACAGGCTCAGGCTTAGCAACGTTTTTTGCCACTTTTACTGGCGAAGCCACTTCCTCTGTGGAATTAACCGCAGCAGGCTTTGTCAATACACGTCTTTTTCTAACTTCAACCTGAATAGTTCGTGCTCTCCCCATACTATCGGATTTTCTAATCTCTGAAGTTTGCCTACGCGTCAACGTAACTTTACTTTTTGTATCCGTTGCACCATGAGCCTTTCTAAGATAATCAAGAAGCAGAGCCTTATCCTTCTCGGACAAACTATCTTTGGCCAACGATTTATCCACCCCCGCAGCCTGCAGTTGTTCCAGTAGGACCGTGGGTAATAAGCCCAATTCCTCAGCAAATTGTTCAACACTCATTTGACTCATTTGTAACCCTTCAATATTCCAATTCCATACAAAACGAAAATATATTCAGCTATTTCTATAAGGTGGCCTCACAATCCCAAAAAAGTAGAAAACCAAGCCATTAATGCATTGACACAACCTCAAGCTGCAACCAATACATTTTCCTTCATCTTAACTTAATTACACCTTCATTCGTTCACTTTAAAATGAAATAACTTGACCAATATTCTCAGCTAAATTGGCAAAGTCAAACAAACCATGGTTCACGCGCCTTAATGATTAATTGACTGGCACGTTCAATATCCATTCCCGTCATTTCAACCAAATCATCTGCAGCAAGATCTGCAAGCTCCATCTGAGTATTGATACCTTTATCCGCCAATTCACGCACAAGTTGAATATCCATACCTTCTAGTGAAAGCAAATCATCCGCCACATGCTCAACTTTCTCTTCATTAACAATCGCATCAGTCAAAAGCACATTACGCGCACGATTCCGTAGCTCATTAACAGTTTGCTCATCAAATGAATCAATTTCCAACATTTCATTGATGGGGACATAGGCCACTTCTTCCAATGTAGCAAACCCTTCTTGAACAAGTATCTCAGCCATTTCTTCGTCTACATCCAGCTTCTCTATAAAAAGCTTGCAGACTAACGTAAATTCTTCCTCATGTTTTGTCTGTGACTCTTCTACCGTCATGATATTGAGTTCCCAGCCTGTCAATTCTGATGCAAGCCGTACATTTTGACCACCACGACCAATCGCCTGCGCAAGATTATCATCATCTACCACAATATCCATACTGTGATTTTCTTCGTCGACCATGATGCTGCTGATCTCAGCAGGCGAGAGTGCATTAACAACATAGGTTGCGGGTTCTTCTGACCACAAAATAATATCAACACGCTCGCCGGCTAGTTCACTAATAACTGCTTGCACTCTGGAACCACGCATACCCACACAGGTACCAATCGGGTCTATACGCTGATCATTTGACTGTACAGCGATTTTAGCACGTGACCCTGGATCGCGTGCTGCCGCCTTGATTTCAAGGAGACCCTCCTCAATTTCCGGCACTTCCAGCTCAAATAATTTCATCAGAAATTCGGGTGAAATCCGTGACAATTTTAGTTGCGGCCCTCTGGCGACACGATCAACCTTATACAAGTAAGCACGTACCCGATCACCAATCCGTAGATTCTCTTTGGGAATCATCTGATCACGCGGCAACTCTGCTTCAATTCTTCCAGACTCAATGATGGCATTCCCACGTTCCATGCGCTTAATTGCGCCTGTAACCATGTATTCATCACGCTCAAGAAAATCATTTAACGTTTGCTCACGCTCAGCATCACGTATTTTTTGAAAAATCACCTGTTTGGCTGCTTGCGCACCAATACGTCCAAATTCAATTGGTTCCAGCAGCTCCGTACTAAAATCTCCTAATTGGACTTCAGGATCATTTTTTAATGCTTCACCTAAAGGAATCTGACGCACAACATCCTCTACAGCATCATCTGCCACCACTAACCAACGACGATATGATTGATAGTCGCCTGTTTCTCTATCTATCGAAACACACGTATCAACATCTTCATGAAATCGTTTTTTTGTGGCGGAAGCCAGTGCCATTTCTAATGCGGCAAAAACAATTTCTTTTTCAACTGTTTTTTCGCGCGCCAATGCATCTACTAACAGTAAAATTTCGCGGCTCATAGTCCTCCAGCTCCTCCAGCCAAATTTTCAATATACCTACAATTTTGGAACCAAACGAGCTTTCCCGAGGTTACTCAATTCAAGGTCTAGCAATTTTCCTTCAACTTCAAGTTTTAAAATGCCATCATTTACTTCCCGCAAAATACCAATAAAATTCCTTTGTCCCTGCATAGCCATTCGCAGCTTCAGCTTAACTAACTCCCCCTTAAAGCGGATAAAATCAGCTTCTTTTCTAAGTGGTCGATCCAGCCCAGGTGAAGACACCTCAAGCCGACCATATTCGATATTCTCAACTACCAGCAATTGACTCAAATGGTTACTAATTAGAGTGCAGTCATCAATAGTAATTCCACCCTGCTTATCAACAAATATTCGTAATAACTTGTCACGCGCTAATTGTTCGACCTCAACCAATTCATAACCCATTCCAGCTAAAGTTGATTCTAGCAATTTATACAACGTCATAGCCCCGCCACAAATAAAAAATGGGCTGAAACGCCCATAGAAATCATGCCATCGCAAATATGCATACATTCTAGCAAAAATTTAGGGAATATGGAACATAATCTTCGTTAAATGTAATGCCTATCAAGACTTAGCAAGCATAATTCCCATATCAATCAATTTACCCAAAGAAAAAGGGTATTTCAATCTTAGATTCCAGCGGTTGCTTTTTTAGGTTGCACATTCATGCAAATGATACAATTTACTTTTAGATATATCACCCTGAATAAATTAATTACTGGATACTGGAGATGCGTTATGTCTATTATTGAGTCTGTTCTCAATGAAACCCGAGTTTTTCCACCTAATACGGAATTCGTTAAGCACGCCAATATATCCAGTATGAGTGCCTATCAAATACTATGTTCTCAAGCACAAAAAGACCTCCAAGGTTTCTGGGGACAACAAGCCAAGGAACATATTCTTTGGCACAAACCTTTTACCCAAGTTCTGGATGAAACCAACCCACCCTTCTTTAAGTGGTTTGACGATGGCACCCTCAATATTTCTTTTAACTGCCTCGATCGACATCTCGATACACAACCAGATAAGGTCGCCATAATTTTCGAGGCAGACGATGGTCAAGTTACCCAAGCCACTTACCGTGACTTACATCAACGCGTCTGTCAGCTTGCTAACGCCTTCAAATCACGGGGTATAAAAAAAGGAGACTGTGTTGTTATCTACATGCCCATGCGCATTGAAGCCGTCGTGGCAATGCAAGCTTGTGCGCGTATTGGCGCCATTCATTCGGTGGTATTTGGTGGGTTTTCCGCTAAAAGTTTACACGAGCGTATTACCAATGCAGGTGCTGTCGCGGTCATCACTGCGGACGAACAAGTTCGTGGCGGCAAAAATAATCCATTAAAAACCACTGTTGATAAAGCAATTGAGATGGGAGGCGCCGAATCAGTCAAGTCTGTCGTAATTTACAAACGCACGGGTACCAATGTCCCATTCGAGACGGCACGTGATGTCTGGTGGCATGAAATCACTCAAGATAAAAGCACTGCTTGTCAACCCGAATGGGTTAATGCCGAGCACCCACTCTTTACGCTGTACACCTCTGGCTCAACGGGAAAACCCAAGGGCGTACAACATTCCAGCGCGGGTTACCTATTAGGCACAATGGTCAGCATGAAATGGGTTTTTGATTACAAGCCTACGGACGTCTTCTGGTGCACCGCAGATGTAGGTTGGATCACAGGCCACAGTTACGTTACATACGGGCCCTTAGCTATGGGAGCTACCCAAGTCATTTTTGAGGGCGTTCCGACTTATCCTGATGCAGGACGATTTTGGAAAATCATACAAAACCACAAAGTAACCACTTTCTATACAGCCCCCACGGCAATCCGCTCACTCATTAAACTGGGCCCCAATCTACCCGATCAATATGATCTTTCCTCTTTACGTCTGCTTGGCTCTGTTGGTGAACCCATCAATCCTGAAGCTTGGATGTGGTATTACGATAAAGTAGGACATTCCCGCTGCCCCATCGTCGACACTTGGTGGCAAACCGAAACAGGGAGTCACATGCTTGCCCCTGCACCCGGTGCTGTACCACTCAAACCAGGATCCTGCACATTCCCTTTACCAGGAATCGCTGCCAGCATTGTTGATGAGGCAGGTCATGATGTGGAAAATGGCAAAGGCGGATTTCTGGTTATCAAACGCCCATTTCCGTCACAAATTCGCACCCTTTGGGGTGACCCAGAACGATTCAAGAAAACTTATTTTCCTAGTGAATTAGGTAACGGCACATATTATCTGGCAGGTGACTCTGCCTTTTGTGATGATGATGGTTATTTCTGGATTATGGGCAGAACTGATGACGTCCTGAATGTCTCAGGCCATCGCTTAGGCACTATGGAAATCGAATCAGCGCTGGTTGCCAATCCACTGGTCGCAGAGGCCGCTGTAGTGGGCAAACCACATGAAGTAAAAGGCGAATCAATCATCGCCTTTGTCGTGTTGAAGGGCACCTGTCCTCAGGGTGAAGATGCGATTAAAATCGTCAGCGAATTACGTGCTTGGGTAGCGAAAGAAATCGGACCCATTGCCAAACCCGAGGAAATCCGTTTTGGCGACAATCTGCCAAAAACCCGTTCTGGCAAAATTATGCGGCGCCTATTACGCACCCTCGCAAAAGGCGAAGAAATTACCCAGGACATTTCCACCTTGGAAAACCCGGCAATACTAGAACAATTAAAACAACCCATAAAATAGTCATCTAAACAGACAGCAGATTTCTATATTGCCATAAACATTCATGACCTTATCACTCATTACCGATTATGATCACGGTATTAGTTCAATCGATGCACAATATCATCGCCCGAAACGTGCCGCCATTCACTTAATCGTCGAAAAAGGCGTGATGGCATTAGTGGACACAGGCACATCCTTCTCGATTCCTGGTGTCATTGAAACACTCAAGCAGAAGAACCTTGCGCTTGAAAATGTGGCCTATGTTATGTTGACACATATACACCTGGATCATGCGGGTGGTGCAGGGGAATGCATGCGCTGCTTCCCCAATGCAAAATTAGTCGTGCATCCGCGTGGTGCGCGTCATATGGCAGCCCCTGCCAAACTCATTGCTGGCGTAACCGCTGTTTATGGCGAAGCAGAATTCAAACGTGTCTATGGCGAGATTCATCCCATTGATCCCCATCGCATCATCGAAGCTCCGGATGAGTTTTGTATTGACTTAAATGGAAGGCGCTTACTCTTACTTGATACACCCGGCCACGCACGCCACCATTATTGTATCTATGATGAATGCAGTCACGCCTTCTTTACAGGCGATACATTTGGTGTTTCCTATCGAGAATTCGATGTAGACGGAATAGAGTTTGTATTCCCAACGACAACACCCGTACAATTTGATCCCGTTGCAGCCCATGCATCACTAGATCGAATCATGCGTTATAAACCACAATTTGCCTACCTAACTCATTATAGTCGCATCGGCAATTTACCCCGCCATGCTGAAGCCATGCATAGTTTGATAGATGCCCATGTTGAAATTGCCAAACAAGCCAATGAAAACAATACCAACAGACACGCAACGTTACGTGCAGCACTGAAAAACCTCCTTTTGCAACGCTTAACCAAGCATGGATGTCAACTATCGCAGGAAGCAATGAGTAATTTGTTGCGTTCAGACATTACACTTAATGCTCAAGGCCTGGAGAGCTGGCTTGACAAACCGACCAGCAGTTAAATGGGCTAAAACCGGCTATGGAATACCATGAAAAATTTGGCTATGTCACAATTAAATGTTGAATTTGATTTAAGAATTCATAAAACCCT
>CAXBGL010000042.1:0-17443 GCA_963975255.1 uncultured Nitrosomonas sp.
TACTTACCTGCCATCATACCCGCTTGCCAGTATTCCGTGAACGACTGGACAACCTGGTTGGTATTGTGCATGTGCGCAAGGTATTGAATCAGATGAAAAGTGGAAAAATAACAGCGGCTTTACTTGAGGAAGTAATGCGTGAGCCCTATTTTGTCCCATCGGGAACACCTTTATTTTGGCAATTGCAGCTGTTTCAGGAGAATCAGGAGCGGGTAGGTATCGTTGTTGATGAGTATGGTGAGTGGATGGGACTATTAACACTTGAAGACATTATCGAGGAAATTATAGGCGAATTTACGACACAGGCGCCAAGCCAGGCCGGTACTTTCCTAAAACAAGAGGATGGTAGCGTTATTGTTGAAGGGAGCAGCTTATTACGCGATTTGAACCGTAAACTGGATCTTGAGTTTCCATTAGATGGTCCGAAAACCTTGAATGGTTTGATATTGGAGTATTTTCAGGATATTCCTGAAGCGGGGATAGGGCTGAATATTGCAGGATGTCCCATGGAAATTATCCAGACTAAAAATCAGGTAGTAAGAATTGTGCGAATTTGTCCGATTCCACTCGTAACGGAGGAAAAGCCTGTGGATTAATTTATTATTTTTAATTAATACACAGAATCAACCAAGTTGGACGGGAGATACAAAAGAAGTTATCCTGTCGCCGATTTGACGGAGTTTGTATACATTCTTATTTGCGCCCATAGCTCAGCTGGATAGAGTACCGCCCTCCGAAGGCGGGGGTCACACGTTCGAATCGTGTTGGGCGCACCAATCAAGGATAAACCGTGATTCTGGTTTTTACTTTACATTTCTCTTGAATACACTAAGAAATTAAAAAGAACCTTTGGGGACTCTCCTTAGGTAGACCTGAGTGCGCACTCTCAAGACTTTTGGTTTATAGTCGTTTTAAATATGAATAGCTAACATGGAGATTATGATGGACAGGCTGGTTGTGCATCTTTCTAAATGTATCAAAAGTGGTTATCGAGAAGAAATATATTTTCGATATTGCTTCGAAACTAAGCTAATTTCATGTGCATTGATGGCGCACTATACAAATTAGTTTCAGGTAATTCTATTCTTTATGCGTAGTGTCGTAGCATTTCTAGTTCATTTCTTTCTCGGATTCGTCTTAATTGGCTGTAATTCATTTGAGAAGCCAGTGCCGCCGATTGGTACAACTGATGAACTGGTAGTGATTACTGTCAAGTATACGGCTAATTTTTATAGGAATGAGGCAGGTGGTTATTCTGGGTTAACTTTTGATCTGGTGACTCTATTCGCACGCGAGTTGGGGTTGAAAACAAGATTTGTCGTAATGCAACGACCAGATGAAGCACTGTTAGCATTAAAGGCACAGCAAGGTCATCTTGCCGTTGGTTTGCATATTCCTGTGGCGCAGCAAGCACGCGTTCGACTGGGTCCAATATATTTGCAATTACAGCATCACGTCGCCTTTAATACAAATAATTCACAACCAATAGACTTTCAATCCCTGGTAGGAAAAAAAATCGAGATTCCAATAGGTACTATTTATGAATCAAAACTCAATAAAATAAAGCAAACAATTCCCAGCTTAAAATGGTCTGCTGTAGACACTTCAAGTGAACACCTGCTGGTAAAACTGGCCGAAGGGGAAATAGCATTTACAGTTTCTGATGCTTCCCAAATTAAACAAACAAAACTTTTTTACCCGAATGTAGGTTTGGGTCTAAATCTGGGTAAAGCAACCAGTAGACGGTGGTTATTTTCACAATTTGCTGAACCCGCACTTCTCTCCAGTGCACAGCAGTTTTTTGCACGAATACAGGAAGATGGTACTTTAGATCAATTGGTCGATCGATATGATGGCCATCTTCATCGACTCACGGCTGGAGACGTACGATTTTTCTTGAAGAAAATGCGGGTAATGTTACCAAATTTACGTAACTATTTTACCCAGGCGGAAAAAGTCACAGGGTTAGACTGGCGATTGATCGCAGCACTGGCTTATCAGGAGTCTGAATGGGATCCGTTAGCAACTTCACACACTGGCGTGCGTGGAATGATGATGTTGACGAAAGATACCGCAAAGTGGATGAAAGTGACAAACCGTCTCGATGCACAACAGAGTATACTTGCAGGTGCACGTTATTTATTGTTATTAAAAAATAAACTATCACAACGTATTGCTGAACCAGATCGGACTTGGATTGCGTTGGCTGCGTACAACCTGGGCTTAGGGCATATTTTCGACGCGCGGACGGTGGCACGACGTTTCAATTTAAACCCTGATTTATGGGTAGATTTAAAAAATACCTTACCGTTACTCAGCAAGCGGGAATATTTTAATACTTTGAAATATGGCCGCACACGCGGCGGCCAAGCTGTTATTTTGACAGAGTCAGTGCGTGCATACTATGAAATTATGATGCAATATCATGGTCCTAATATCCAGGATTCCCCTGCTTCTATTAACACTGTTTCACTACCCTGATTCTCCGTATTAACTGGTCTGAGGTTAGAAGGAATTGTCTGATGTTCACTGGAATCATAGAAGCGGTTGGTGAGATAAAACAGATAAAACCATTGAAAAACAAATTGGGCAATGGTTTGCTTTTGGGTATTGCGCCTGGCGGATTGGATATGAGCGATGTTGCAATTGGCGATAGTATTGCGGTAAACGGTGTTTGTTTGACAGTAACTACTTTGCGTGATGAGATTTTTACCGTGGATGTATCGCAGGAAACACTCAATTGTACGCAAAGTCTGGATAAATTAGATACACGCGTCAACTTAGAAAAAGCAATGCGCCTGTCTGACAGATTAGGCGGGCACTTAGTAAGTGGCCATGTTGATAATACGGGAGAAGTCGCCAGGTTTGAATCTGTGGGAGAAAGTGTTTTGCTGGCGATCAGAACGCCTGAGTCATTATTAAAATACATTACAAACAAGGGTTCTATTACAGTTAACGGTGTGAGCTTGACAGTTAATCAGGTTGAAGGTGATGAATTTTTCGTCAATCTTATTCCGCATACGTTGTCGGTAACAACGTTACATGCGCTTAAACCAGGTATGCGCGTAAATCTTGAAACAGATATGTTGGCACGTTATGTTGCACGGTTAATGAACGTTTGTGTAGATCAGGATCAATAAGATATGAAAATCAGTGCCATCCAGGATATTATTGCAGACCTTAAGGTTGGCAAAATGGTAATTCTTGTTGATGAAGAAGATCGGGAAAATGAAGGTGACCTAGTACTTGCAGCAGATTTTGTTACGCCGGAAGCAATCAATTTTATGGCGACACATGGTCGTGGATTGATTTGCTTGACGTTGACCGAGAGACGATGTCACCAGTTAAATTTGCCATTAATGGTATCCTCCAATCGTTCACCGTTGGGTACCAACTTTACACTTTCTATCGAGGCGGCAAGTGGGGTCACAACTGGGATATCAGCGGCGGATCGTGCGCAAACTGTAAAAGTTGCGGTACAGTCAGATGCTAAACCAGAAGACATTATTCAACCCGGCCATATTTTTCCGCTTATGGCGCAAAAAGGCGGCGTGTTGGTGCGTGCGGGCCATACAGAGGCAGGGTGCGACTTGGCAAGTATGGCAGGTTTAACTTCAGCTTCTGTTATTTGTGAAATTTTGAAGGACGATGGCAGCATGGCGCGTCTGTCAGATTTAATAGAATTTGCTGCAAAACATCAACTTAAAATTGGTACTATTGCTGACCTGATTCATTATCGTAGTCTTACAGAATGTTTAGTTACGCGAGTGGCAGAACGTCCAATTCAAACTATTTATGGTGAATTTCTGCTTGCAGCCTATCGTGATGAAATAGCGAATACCACACACCTTGCTTTAGTAAAAGGTGAGATAAGTCCTGAAATTGAGACTTTGGTGCGTGTACATGAACCACTGTCTGTTATTGATTTGTTGGATATCAACAACCAAGCTCATTCATGGAGCATAAATGATGCATTACGTGTGATTGCGAAGACTGGGAAAGGGGTGATTGTCCTGTTACACAGTAAGGAAAGTTCTGTTGAGCTGATTGAACGTATTAAACTGGCAAATACTGTGTTTTCGGGTACTGTTAAGGCAGATTTGCGCGATCATGGCATTGGCGCACAAATATTGAAAGATCTTAAAGTGGGTAAGATGCGACTTTTGGCAACGCCTAGAAAAATGCCAAGTATGGCAGGGTTTGGCCTTGAAGTAATGGCTTACATGGAGTCGTGAAAAGGTAGCATACAGCTTTTTAGTCTTAGTTGATAAGGATATTCATACTTCGTATGATGAGAATGCTGTGTTTTCAAGTACCTATAAAATCACAGTGGGTGTATCTACAGGAGCAAACATGGCGTACTATGAAAATATTCTGGAGTTAGAAACGAATCTCAGCGGGTCCGAATTGAGGATTGGCATCGTGATGAGTCGTTTTAATATCGATATAGGGGAAGGCTTGCTGGGTGCTTGTATTGTCGAATTAATGAAATATGGCGTGCAGGAGTCAAATATATTGCTAACGACAGTTCCTGGGGCATTGGAAATCCCGCTTGTATTGCAAAAAATGGCTTTGTCTGATCAATTTGATGCACTAATTGCTTTGGGTGCGGTAATACGTGGCGATACCTATCACTTTGAAGTGGTATCAAACGAATCAGCACATGGATTGGCTACGGTGCAGCTTGATACGGAAATCCCCATTGCAAATGGGATATTGACTACTGATACGGATGACCAGGCGATCGCTCGTGTGAGCCAGAAAGGTGCTGAGTCAGCTCGGACTGCGCTGGAAATGGCTAATTTTCATCTAAAATTTGATGAAATTACACAATGACTCCTTTATCACCTGTTTCACAATCTTCTAACAATAGAGAAATTGGACCCAGGCATAAAAGCCGACGTCGCCTGTCACGTGAATTGGCTTTAAAAGGTATTTATCAGTGGCGCATGGCAGGCGGCACAGCAAGCTTCATTGAAGATCAGTTACGCGAGGCTGATGAGTTTATTAAAGCAGATGTAAAGTATTTTTCCAATTTATTGCGTGGCGTACTGGATCAATTTGAAATATTAAGACATAAAATACAGCCGTGTTTAGATCGTTCCTTTGATGAACTGAGTCCTATTGAATTCTCTATTCTACTATTAAGTACATATGAGTTGGATTTTCACCCAGAGATTCCTTATCGTGCGGTTATCAATGAAGGAATAGAATTAGCCAGAAGTTACGGCGGTACCGATGGACACAAGTATATAAATGGTGTGTTGGATAAACTGGCGGCGCAGATGCGTGTTGTTGAGATTGAAACTCAGGCTAAAAATTAGTCTATCCATCACAAACCTTGGTTCAAGAACCTCAGTATCAATAGAATGGTTTATGTTCAAATATGCTGTGTCATACTAATTTACCCAACTTATATTACTAATAGTGTGTTCAGAATTTGACATTATTCGTCGCTATTTTATGCGGCCAACCACTAGTGCGGTATTGGGAATAGGTGATGATGCCGCACTGATTGCTTCAACTGAGAACACGGAGCTGGCAATTTCAACTGATACACTGGTATCTGAAAAGCATTTCTTTGCCAATGCTGATCCTCGTAAACTCGGATATAAATCTTTAGCTGTTAATCTCTCTGACATGGCCGCAATGGGCGCAAGACCCCGTTGGGTGATGCTTGCCTTGACGCTACCTAAGGGTCTGATACAAGGCAATAAAGAGTGGTTGCGTGCTTTCTCTAGTGGATTTTTGGAGCTTGCCCATGACTATCAGATTGAATTAGTTGGGGGGGATACGACCTGTGGTCCACTCAATGTTTGTGTGCAAATTATCGGCGAAGTGACAAAAGGGATGGCTTTGCGTCGGAGTGGTGCTAAAGTTGGTGACGATATTTGGGTTTCAGGTTATTTGGGAACTGCTGCATTGGCATTGGCCCATGAACAACAGTACTTTTGTCTTGAACCCAGCGAGATTGCAGAGTGCTTGCCTGCATTACATATGCCAAAAGTACGTTTAGAATTGGGCCAGCGATTAATTGGCCTAGCCCATAGTGCTATTGATATCTCAGATGGTTTAATGGCAGACTTGGGCCATATCCTGGCAAGTTCCAATGTTGCAGCGATTATAAAAATGGATAAGGTTCCTTGTACGACAATAATGAAAAAATACTTGCATCAATCATTGGCAATCAACTGCCTGCTGGCTGGTGGCGATGATTACGAACTTTGCTTTACTGCGCCGATGATAAAACGTGAAAAACTTGAAAGTCTTTCTAATGAATTGTTTGTTCCATTAACCCGTATTGGCAGTATTACACGGGGAGTGGGTCTGATCGTGCAGGACACTCAAGGTAGTGCAATAGAACTGGAGGAACCGGGTTATGACCACTTCCGTTCCGGATATTCATAATCAATCTAGCGCCCGGCCATGTATTAAGTATCCTGATTGGACTTTTGTCCGCTACCGTCTTGCACATTTTTTAGCATTTGGTGGTGGAGCAGGACTTAGCCCGATAGCCCCTGGGACTGTCGGAACACTGCTTGCATTTCCTTTATTCTGGTTATTCGATCATTACTTGCAACCCGTATATTTTCTATTGCTTATTGATATCATGTTCATAGCAGGAATTTGGGCATGTGGAATTACTGGAAAAAAACTTGGTATTCATGATCATGGCGGTATGGTATGGGATGAGATCGTTGCTTTTTTGTTGGTATTATTTTTTACACCTGTCGATTGGATATGGCAATTATCTGCATTTCTATTATTCCGTTTATTTGACATCGTTAAACCGCAGCCAATTGACTATTACGACAAAAAATTTCAGGGTGGTTTTGGTGTAATGTTTGATGATTTACTGGCGGCATTTTTCACGCTACTGTGTTTGGCTGGCTGGAAAGCAGTCGTGTTGTCTGAAGGCTATTTCTAGGTTTTTGGCTTGGCTATTTTATATATTAAGTTGATTTAGGAGCAGCTATATTGTCCATAAATAATCAACGTCGCTTGGCTGAACGAGTGGGGAAATGTCTCAGTCAGCAGGGACTAATGCTTGTGACTGCAGAATCCTGCACAGGTGGCGGGCTTGGGCAAGCAATAACAGCGGTGGCAGGTTGTTCTGTTTGGTACGATCGCGGCTTTATCACGTACAGTAATATTTCTAAATGTGACATGCTGGGTGTCAGCAATGTAACTTTGGATCAGTATGGCTCAGTATCTGAGCAAGTTGCACAGGAAATGGCCGCAGGTGCCTTGCACAGAAGTCATGCACAAGTTAGTGTTTCCATTACAGGTATTGCTGGTCCAGATGGTGGCTCTGCGACTAAACCTGTAGGTATGATATGTTTTGCTTGGGTTATGCACGAAGGTTTGGTATGTAGTGGAACCCAGCATTTCAAGGGTGATCGTGATGCAATAAGGCGCCAGTCTGTTGTGAGCGCATTACAAGGGGTATTAAGCCTGATACAACACGATGCCACCTTGTGAGTTTAGACCTGAGAATCTTTACTCGTGAGATGAAATGGCCTTGCTTGTTCCTGCCATAATGCGGTCACAGTAAGCGATTGAAATAGCTGAGAGTAAGAAGACAACGTGAATGCCTGTTTGTGCAAGCAGTGTTTTTTCATCATAAGAACTGGCATTAATAAAAGTCTTCAGTAAGTGAATGGAAGAAATGCCGATAATAGCTGTAGCTAACTTTACTTTCAATACAGATGCATTAACGTGCGATAGCCATTCTGGTTGATCAGGGTGTCCCTGTAGATTCATGCGTGAGACAAAGGTTTCGTAACCACCAATAATCACCATGATAAGCAGGTTGGAAATCATTACTACGTCGATCAAACCCAAAACAACGAGCATAATTATAGTTTCAGTCAACTTAGTGGGCCTGGTGGCTTCATCAATCGTGACAGAATCGAGAATATGTTGTAGCGAGGTTGGATTACCTATTATCGCACCAATTAAATCAGTGAGTTCTACCCAGAAATGGAATACATACACACATTGTGCCAGGACAAGCCCAAGATATAATGGTAATTGCAACCAGCGTGTCAGGAAAAGGAAGCGTGCCACTGGGGGGATATAGTTAAAGTGTTTATTTTCTAGTTTCTCTTTTATTTCCATTTTATCTTGTGGTTTTGTGAGGATGAGAAGACCCAGGAGGCGTTGCAGATGGGATTTTTTATTGTATTGATCCAGAAAAAGTTTAAGGGTATCGACAGATACCCTTAAACTTTACATATTATTGATGAATGGGTTACATTTTGGCTAATACTTCTGCAACTGTTTTCCCCATCATTGCTGGCGCTGGGCAAATAGTTACGCCCAGATCTTTCAATAGGGCAACTTTTTCTGCAGCGCTTTCTCCTGCTGATGAAATAATGGCACCGGCATGCCCCATACGTCGACCCTCAGGTGCAGTCAAACCTGCGATATAGGCAACCAGTGGTTTGGTCATGTGTTCTTTGAAAAATTTCCCAGCTTCTACTTCTTGTGGGCCTCCAATTTCTCCAATCATAACTGTTATTTTGGTTTCAGGGTCCTGCTCTAATTGTTCTAGAACATCGCGATGTGAACTGCCGATAATCGGATCACCACCAATTCCAATTGAGGTTGAAATACCAATGCCTAGCAATCTCATTTGATCTGCAGCTTCATAACCCAGTGTACCTGAACGACCAACGACACCGACATTCCCGCGGATATAGATATGCCCTGGCATAATACCTAACATCGAACGGCCTGGACTAATTGTGCCCGAACAATTAGGGCCGGTTAGCATCATACGTTCATCTTTGGGGAAGCGACGTAAGAAATTCTTAACAGTCATCATGTCTTGAGTGGGAATGCCATCTGTAATGGCAACACAATATTTAATCCCGGCGTCCGCTGCCTCCATTATTGAATCTGCTGCAAATGCGGGTGGAACAAAAATAATACTGGCTTCAGCACCAACTTGTTGAACGGCTTCTATTACAGTATTAAAAACGGGTAAGTTGAGATGTTTTTGGCCACCTTTCCCAGGTGTTACTCCACCCACAACATTGGATCCATAGTCAATCATTTCTTGCGCATGAAATGTACCAATTTTTCCAGTAAAGCCTTGAACAATTATTCGTGTTTTTTCATTAATTAGTATGGTCACTTTGTGCTCCCTAGCTTACTTGTGCAACGAATTCATTACGAGCCTTTACAACTTTCTCGGCGGCGTCCGCTAATGTGTCTGCTGTGATAATGGGCAAGCCACTTTCAGCAATAATACGGCGGCCTTCCTCAACATTCGTACCGGATAAACGAACCACTAATGGAATCTTCATTTCGATTTTTTTTACGGCATGTACTACGCCTTCTGCAATCCAGTCGCATCGATTAATGCCTGCGAAGATATTAACAAGCATTGCTTTGACACCTGTATCGGCCAGTACCAGGCGGAATGCTTTTTCTGTCCGTTCAGCAGAAGCGCCGCCACCTACGTCAAGGAAGTTAGCCGGTTCGCCACCAGCCAGTTTGATCATATCCATGGTTGCCATAGCCAAACCGGCACCATTGATCATGCAACCAATATCACCATCCAGGCCAACATAGCTTAAGCCAACGTCCGCTGCTGCGACTTCGCGAGGATCAACTTGAGTATTGTCTCGTAGCTCAGCAATTTTATGCCGGCGAAACAAAGCATTCTCATCAAAAACCATTTTTGCATCGAGTACGATGATTTCATTGTTTTGTGTTACGACTAATGGATTAATTTCCAGTATATTTACATCCAGATCACGAAAGGCGCGATAACAAGCTTTGATTGTTTTGACTACATGGTTTAGCTGTGAGGTATCTAAATTCAGCGCAAATGCCATTTTGCGTGCTTGAAAATCTTGTAGTCCAACGGCGGGCTCAATATAGATTTTTATAATTGCTTCTGGGTTTGTTTCAGCAAGCGTTTCAATTTCCATACCACCCTGAGCTGACCCAACCATGATGATACGCTCAGCACTGCGATCAATTAGTAAAGATAGATATATTTCCTGGGCAATATTTGTTCCTGCTTCAACATATAGTCTCGAACAAACTTTACCAGCAGGACCTGTTTGATGTGTAACCAGTTTTTTACCTATGAGTTCTTCTGCGGCGGCTTCTACTTCGTTGTGCGTTTTACAAATTTTAATTCCACCTGCTTTACCGCGCCCGCCTGAATGAATCTGTGCTTTTACGACCCACATGTCACCGTCAATTTCTCGTGCACGTTGCACGGCTTCCTCAGTGCTGTAGGCTAAGCCACCTTCAGCGATTTTGACACCATATTCCGCCAAAATTTCTTTTGCTTGATATTCATGAATATTCAACTTAATTTCCTCATCAATCGCATTAAATTCATCAAGGTCCCTGGTTTTGCGTTGGTAACTTGAGTGTTAGGCTGATTTACCGCATAACGGGAAGTGCTATTTTTTTGCAGCAATCGCCTCCGCTGCTTTCACCACATTATTTGCCATTCTTTCTGATGCGGCATCAATTAATCTACCATCCAATGCAGCAGCACCTTTCCCCTGTGCAGCGGCTTCCTTTAATGAAGCTAAGATGCGCTTAGCTTTCTCAATCTCGGTTGGTGGTGGTGTAAATACTTCATTTGCAAGTGAAACCTGTGATGGGTGAATGGCCCATTTTCCTTCGCAACCGAGTGCAGCAGCGCGTTTAGCTGCGAGCTTATAGCCTTCAGGATCTTTAATATCACCAAAAGGGCCATCAATTGGACGTAAGCCATAAGCACGACAAGCAACAGTCATTCGACTAATTGCCGCGTGCCATTGATCACCAGGATAATCCGGATTTAGGCCACCAATATTGGTGGTTCTAGCACGATTACTGGCTGCGTAATCTGCTACACCAAAGTGCAGTGCTTCAAGTCGCCCTAAGGCACCATTACGTGCGATATCTTCAACATTGGCCATTCCAAGTGCTGTTTCGATTAATGCTTCAAGTCCAATCCTGTTTTGTAAACCTTGCTGCATTTCCAGTTGATTGACCATTGCTTCAACCATATAAATATCTGAATAAACACCTGCCTTAGGAATAAGCAATGTATCCAGTTTATGACCGGCTTGTTCAACCAGATCGACAACATCACGTACCATGTATTGTGTATCCAGGCCATTAATCCGGACTGAAATAGTTACACCGTGGCCTTTCCAGTCTAAATCATTAATGGCCTGGATGATATTTTTACGCGCCTGTATTTTATCATCAGGAGCTACCGCATCTTCAAGATCAAGAAAAATAAAGTCGACACCGCTTTTTAATGCTTTTTCAAACATCTCAGGGCTAGAACCTGGAACCGCTAATTCGCAGCGCTGTACGCGTTGAATAGTTGTTTCATATAGCGTGTGACTCATTTTTCCTCCAATAATTAATAAAATAAATGCAGTAATCAGGGGGCGAAAACGTAGCTTGCACCCAATTACTGCCTTAGAAGCCTGATCTTGTTATGAGATCAATTAAGCACGAGATTATAGCATTCGTGGTAATAGTGATTTGAGCACCATCGATTTTTTTGTAGAAATGATACAGAGGATGTCATGCGTACTGCCTTAATCATTGTTTAAACGTTGAATTAAGACTATTTAATGCCAATGTTTACAATAAGTTAAAGTCTTGTGCATTCATTCGCTGCAATGGTCAATTTACGATATTTGGAAAGCCATTCCAGTGGGATAGAACATGCCAGACCATTCTGTTGTGTTGTATGTGCAGCCATGATTGCCCCCAACATTATGGAGCGCCCACAACTGTCTCCACTAGCTCGAATATTTGCTTCAACTGCGCTACGATAATCTTTTGCATGCTGAGCAATATGTACCACTATGGGTAATCCTTCCAGAACATGACAGGCTGAACCAAAGCGTTTTGCCATTGCGATGCTATCGAATGATTCAACAGAAAGTGCCTGCTCCAATAAAGGCTTCAACTCTTTTCCAGCAAGTGGCAGGGAATTATTGAGTGCTTTTGTTATGGACCTGCCATTGATTACTTCAATGAGTACAGTTGCAGCGTATTGTGCAGCAGATACTGCGATATCATTATGATTTGTTAGACGCACAATTCTTTCAATTTTTTTTAATAGGTTATCTTGTGTTCCTTGATGCGTTGCGACGACTACTGGAATTGTTGCCAGCGCAGCAAATTGATCATCATCTGCCCCCGATATTTCTGGATACTCTGATGGCTTGAGGGGTAATAAAGTGCGCAAAGTCAAACGTGTGGCGGTATCAATGAAGCCAACAAATGACCCGCCGGGACCAAAGTGAGCACAGTACTCTGTTTGATAGGTTTCGCGATCAAATTTACCATTTCGTGCGAGATGCTTGAGCATTAGTAAACATAATTCACCATAACCTGATGAGTCACCTATCTGTTTCTTTCCATGTACAAAGTAACCCTTTGTATCAGCGTAATGATTCGCATTGGGTTGCAAAAACACCAATCCTTCTGTTTTCTCTATTTGAGTAATCCGCAGTGGATCATAAAGCCAGTGCAAGCTAAGTGAGGCAGAATCAGCAACCAGTGCACCAAAGATGGCTGCAATATTAGGGTCTAATTGGATATTGGTGTTCATGTTGTTCTAACCTATTAATTTATTTCTATTTCATCGGGTATCCTGCGTGCCTCATCTTCCAGCATTATTGGAATGCCATCTTTGATTGAAAAAGCCAGTCGGTCCGGCTTACAAATGAGCTCATTTTCTGACTTCTTATAGAGAAGTGGTCCTTTGCATAACGGACAAACTAAAATATCGAGAAGTTTGGTATCCATGATTTTCCTTATTTAATTTATAACTTGGCCAAAATGCCATCCAGTTGTTCAAGACTTGTATAGTGTATGACTATATTCCCTGTACCATTCTTTTTCGATTTAATAATGACTTGCGCACCTAATTTTTCTGATACATCTTCTTGCAATCGAAGTAAATCACGGTTCGGTTTTTTTACACTTTTTATTGTTGGGTTTTCAATCTGATTCACTAATTTTTCAGTTTCACGCACAGAGAGTTGCTTGTGTACAATCAGATTTGCAATTTCAATTTGATGTGCGGAGGAAAGTACCAATAAGGCACGACCATGCCCCATATCAATTTTACCTTGCATCATTAAATTTTGAACAGGTGCTGAAAGATTCAGTAGTCGTAATAAATTTGACACCGCGCTCCGCGAGCTTCCCAAAGCTTGACCTGCGGTTTGATGCGTCATACCAAACTCTGTAATTAAACGTTGAATACCCAGCGCGCTTTCTAACGGATTTAAGTCTTCACGTTGAATATTCTCAATGAGAGACATAGCGAGTGCCGATTCATCAGCTACCTTACGTATGAGTGCAGGTACTTCAATTAGCCCAGCAATTTTTGCTGCGCGCCAACGTCTTTCACCCGCAATAATCTCATAACGTTCAGCTGTGGTTGCGCGTACAAGAATGGGTTGCATTATCCCTTGTTCTTTGATGGATGCAGCCAGTTCTTCTAACGATGCCTGATCCATATGTGTGCGCGGCTGGTATTTGCCAGGTTGAAGCATAGAAATTTCAATATTTTGTAACGATCCCTCAGGTATATCACTGCTTTCATTACGTGATAACAATGCATCTAAGCCTCTTCCCAGCCCTTTCGATTTTGTCATTTTTTGCCTTATCTAATCTTCCCAATGATATATTGCGATCATTCCCAATTCTGTAAATCTATACTGAAATATCGAGTATTTCTTTAGCTAATGCCAGATATGCTTGAGCGCCTTTTGATTGTTTGTCATGATACATTGCTGGTAACCCAAAACCTGGGGCTTCTGCTAGGCGTATATTTCGTGGTATTACCGTACGATACACTTTGTTACCAAAGTGTTGTTGTAGTTGATCTGATACCTGTTGCGCCAGTAAGCTACGTGGATCAAACATCGTACGTAACAAACCTTCAATGTGCAGCTTAGGATTGAAATTGGAACGGACTTTTTTGATAGTATTGACTAAATCACTAAGTCCTTCTAATGCAAAATATTCGCATTGCATGGGTATCATAACTGCATGCGCAGCACATAAGCCATTGAGTGTAAGCAGGTTTAAAGCCGGTGGACAATCAATAAGTATATAGTCATACTCATCTAAGATTGCTTGTAGCGCATTTTTTAGACGTGTTTCACGTTGGGATAGCCCAACCATTTCAACCTCTGCGCCAGCTAAATCCCGGTTAGCAGGAATTAAGTCATATTTGCCATGCGTGGAAACAATGCGTACATTTTGTATAGATTGGTTGCCCAGTAAAGTTTGATAAACAGTTTGTTGTAAAGTTTGCTTATCAATGCCGCTACCCATGGTGGCATTCGCCTGAGGATCTAAATCAATAAGTAAAACGCGTTTCTTGTTTGCAGCTAAACTGGCAGCAAGGTTAACACTGGTTGTGGTTTTTCCTACTCCGCCTTTTTGATTAGTTATCGCTAAAATCTTTATCAATACCTCTACTCCCTTGCCCGCTTACTGAATTCAAAATTAATATTAATAATTTAGTGTTAGCGGATTATTGTTTTTTTATTATGACAAGTTGTCGCGTTGCATTGAGACCTGGAACAGTAATTGCTATAACTTTTTCAATTTCATATTGCCTGGGTATTTCTCTATTTTCCTCTTCTGTGCAGTTTGCTTTCATAGCGACTAACCTGCTTGTTTCATTATGTTTATCATGCAGATGACCTGCCAGATTAATAAAGTTTCGCAAACTTGAGAATGCTCGAGTAATGACTGTATCGAATGTTTTAGATACCTGCAGTTGTTCTACACGTTGCGTAATCACTTCAATGTTATGTAAATTTAATTCTATTCTAACTTGCTGTAAGAAAATTGTTTTTTTATGATTGCTATCAAGCAAAACCACATGCCAATCCGGTCTGGCTATTGCAATGGGAATTCCCGGCAAACCTGCGCCACTTCCCACATCAATTATTCTTGGCCCAGTAATATGTGGCAATACCGAAAGGCTATCCATAATATGTTGCGATAGCATTTCCTCTGGTTTTCTTATGGCTGTCAAATTATGTATCCGATTCCATTTTTCGATGAGCAGCAAGTATCGGTATATACGTTCTTGAAATAGATTATGTGGTGTCGATAATTTGCAATCCAGCGTGCCTAAACATTCAGAGACTTTTTTTGACAGGCTCATGCACTTTGCTTTTTTTGCGCTAACGCGTGACGTTTTAAATGCACCAACAACAATGAAATTGCTGCGGGTGTAACACCTGAAATACGCCCGGCTTGTCCAATTGTCTCGGGTTTATGTTCATTTAACTTCTGTTGTACTTCATTTGAAAGGCCTGGTACAGCTAGGTAATCAATTTCATTTGGTAATAAGGTTGCTTCATAGCGTGCCTGACGGATTACTTCTTCTTGTTGGCGTTTTATGTATCCATGATACTTTGCTTGGATTTCGACTTGTTCTGCAACTTGCTTGTTGGGAACAGGGTTACCTGATCCGGGAAGTGATAGTAGCGTTTCATAGGTTACATCAGGTCGTCGGAGTAATTCGTGAAGTGTATATTCACGTTCTATTTTCTTACCTAGAACACGCATCATTTCAGTTTCTGATAAATTGCTTGGCATAACTCGTATGGAATTCAGTCGATCTTGTTCACGTTGAATAGCTGTTTGTTTATGTGTAAAGGTTTGCCAGTGTGAATTGTCAATAAGCCCAATTTTTCGTCCTATTTCTGTTAAGCGTAGGTCTGCATTGTCTTCTCTTAATTGCAAACGATATTCTGCACGACTTGTAAACATCCTATAAGGCTCGGTAACACCACTGGTAATAAGATCGTCTACCAATACACCCAAATATGCTTCATTACGTTGTGGACACCAGGCATCTTTTCCCTGTATTTTGAGTCCGGCATTAATTCCTGCCAGCAAACCTTGTGCGGCAGCTTCTTCATAACCGGTTGTACCATTAATTTGCCCTGCAAAAAATAATCCTTCTATTGCTTTGGTCTCAAGTGATCTTTTGAGTTGACGCGGGTCAAAATAATCATATTCAATTGCATAGCCGGGTCGTGTTATATGTGCATTCTCAAGCCCTTTAATGGAATGGATTAAATTGACTTGTACGTCATACGGTAGACTTGTCGATATCCCATTTGGGTAGATTTCATTTGTATCAAGTCCTTCAGGCTCCAGAAATATGGAGTGTGAATCTCTATCTGTGAAGCGTACAACTTTATCTTCTATTGAGGGACAATAGCGTGGCCCAACGCCTTCTATTTTTCCCGTATATAAAGGAGATCTATCTAATCCATTACGGATAATATCGTGTGTGATTTTGTTTGTTTGAGTTATCCAGCAAGAAACCTGTCGAGGATGTTGTGACACATGACCCATAAATGAGAATACGGGCAAGGGGTGATCCCCAGGTTGCTCCTGTAATTGTGAATAATCCATACTACGGCCATCTATGCGCGGTGGGGTTCCTGTTTTTAATCGACCCACAGGTAGATTCATTTCACGCAACCGATGTGCAAGACTATTGGCGGGTGGATCGCCCGCTCTACCTGCTTGGAAATTTGTGGCGCCAATATGCGCCAAACCTGCCAAGAAAGTCCCCACTGTTAATATAACAATGCGTGCCTCAAATTTTATATTCAGTTGAGTAATCACGCCTGTTATCTTATTTCCATCTAGAACCAGGTCATCAACCCCTTGTTGCATGATCCTAAGATTTACTTGATTTTCTAATTTGCGACGTATTGCTTGTCGGTAAAGTACTCTGTCCGCTTGTGCGCGTGTTGCCCGGACTGCTGGACCCTTACTTGAATTTAAAATTCTAAACTGAATCCCCGCCTCATCTGTTGCTGCACCCATTGCGCCGCCTAGCGCATCAATTTCTTTAACCAAGTGGCTCTTGCCAATGCCCCCAATAGATGGATTGCATGACATTTGCCCCAGTGTTTCAAGATTATGTGTGAGTATAAGTGTTTTATGCCCCATGCGTGCTGCCGCAAGGGCCGCCTCGGTGCCTGCATGTCCGCCACCCACAACAATGACATCAAATTTTTGTGTGCTAATCATTAATGTTATAAATTTCCTGGATTTGTATAGCGCTGCTTAATCGTAAAGTTTGTGCATTATTCTATAAAATAATGCGGCCATTTCTTGGCTTATTTCACGGGGTATTACTTACTGATGCATTAATTTAAATGGAATGGCGTTTCTATATAGAATGTTTCACGTGAAACCATTCGATATAAACTAGTAAATAAGAAAGTTGTGCATCTAGAGATGTCCGCAATTTTTAATATTACTAATATTACGGTAGTTCTTGTGAAGATATATTTTTGAGCAATTATATGAGTAATTGGCAATACTGTGCAAGTATGAGTTATGTTTTGGCTATGTCGCAATTAACTATTGGTTTTTGTTAACTCTCTAATTGTACTTT
>CAXBGL010000043.1:0-17414 GCA_963975255.1 uncultured Nitrosomonas sp.
ATCAAATTGATGTGCTGCGCACCTTGATATCGCCCTATTTCGAGACAGACCCTTTTAGTATGGATATACAAGCACGGGATACTCAGCATAATTTTTCTATCCAAGATGCACTGAATTCGAAGGCGTTTGAAGGACGCTTAAACCAAAATATAAAGCTTTATTTTGGAAAAGAATCTCATCCAAAAACAACTAAAAGCTTGGGTGATTTTATAACCAATAAAAAAACCAATGCATTTGGTAAATCTGACCAGAAGGCTTGTGAATGGGCTTTTCTATCTGCATTACTAACTTTGGAAGAGAGAGCAGTGGCTGAAGGTGGCAATGCAGTAGTGAATATACGCAGCTTTTACAAACAAAATGAGGTGAGTAGCTCAATAGAATTTGAATGTCATACGGGTTTAGTGGTTGCAGGCGTGGCGCTTAAAGGTACTATTGTGCGCATTGAGTAATAATAGTTAAATGGATGCAGCATCCATCGTTGTCCTTGAAGACGCTACGACAATTACGCCATTAGCATTTAAACAATGTCTGAATATACTGAATGGCGTAGAAAAACAGCACATCACTAAAATGAAAAGCCCAAAAAGGCGCCAGCAGTATGCAATCTCTCGATTTTTACTTATAAAAATTATCCACCAACAATTAGGTATCCGAGTAAGCTTAAGTACATCACCCACTGGACAGCCACTCATCATTGGTTGGCCCGCATTCTGCAGTATTTCTCATAGCGGCAATTCAGTCGCAGTAGGCTTCAGCACCTACGGTGCGATTGGTGTAGATATTGAGCAACATCGGCAACGCAAAATTAATAAACTGGTTAAGCACTACTTTCACAAAGATGAAGTTGCTGACTTTAATACCTTAAATGAAGAACAAAAACTATTATGGTTCTACCGCCAATGGACTATCAAGGAGGCAACAGTGAAGGCTACAGGTGAAGGCATTAGCTTTCACAACCTCGACAGAAAAATAAATGGAATTAATAACAATGTATTTACATCAGTCAAGACAGGGAAGGGGTATTCATTAGCCTGCGTACATCACGATAATCGACCGCTACAGCTAGCAAATATTACTTTCCGCAACAATTCGCCATGGATAGAAATCTCTCTTCAAAAGTTTTGTAGTCAACAACAATTACAAAAAGAATAGTGTGATAAAAGCCTCTAGAGATCGCTATACACTAGAATCCTTCTGATTTGAATTGTTCTTGACGCTTTTCTTCTGGATATACCAGATTCTATTTCTCTGCAATGACTAACGCCCTCAATTCTTACCGTTGCAATCCATAATATTCAGGCATGAATTAGTGAAATTGATCAACCAGCACTAGCAAACAGTTTGTCTGGCTCGATAACCGTCCATATTCCTTCAACAATGACATCCACCTCATCTGGATCGACACCAAGATTGATCCAATCCTGTTCATTGATCTCTTGTGCCGTGTGCTCGCTAACCCCAAAATCAGGCAATGTTTTCTCCGCAATATTGACCAAATTAACTAAAGATAGACCCGCTTCAGCTTCAGTATCCACGTCCTCGGGTGTATGATGATAGCGCATCACGGCAATAACTTCTTCAGGTAGATTCCAACTTATGTCAAGTTGTGCACCGATCTCACCATGATGCGTACCGATAAGTTCGTGTTCAATTTCCAGTAAAGGCACACCAGGAGTAGTCGCCAGTTTTTCATGTAGTATATTGCTTGCGTTTGCATCAAGAAATTCCAACGCGCTGTATCCAATATCATGTAACAATCCTGCAAGAAAAACCTGATCGTCCATAGGCCGCATACGTGCTGGCATATAGCTAGCTATAGTACGCATGGCAAAAGCAATCATAAGATTGTGTGCCCACAAATCCATAGATTTTAACCGGCCTTCAGATTGCCGGGCGAACGCAGACATGGTGGCAATGCCAATCGCAATTGATTTAACGCGTGTTAAGCCAAGACGCATTGTGGCATCGCTAACCGAATTAATCTTGCAAGGAGAGCCGAACAGAGCGGTATTTGACAGCCCAATAACTTTGGCAGAAATTTGTGAATCTTGTACGATGAGCTTGAGTAATTCCGCCTCACCTTTTTCTGTATCCAGTGGTAACGCCAACAATTTTTGCGCGATGATTGGCATAGCAGGAAGTGTGTCGATACGTTCAAGGGAGTGCTTAAGATCAGCGCTGCTGGACATCGAATGCTCCTCTTCTATATGATTTCATTTCTTTGTGCTTTATTATCTTTATTCAAAGCCATACATGTGGTTCAGAAAACGATAGCTCTGTGTCCCACCTTTAGCTACCTTGCAATCATTTCCTTTGGTCCTATGGTCCTAATTAACATTTCCTTCTGATGTTCCAACTAGAAATCATTACGACCATTGCAGGCTTCTTATTTCATTTGAATAGCGACAATTTTGATAATTTCTTGAAGAAGATCGAGTGCATTACTCAAAACATTTACACAGCAAAGCATATTTTCAAGAGGATTAAATAATATTATTTTGTTTTTAATTAATATAAATCAACAGGTTGAATCGAATAGAAAATGGAATACGTGATTTTTTAGATGGATAGTAATTAGAATTCCAAGGATATGAACAGCTTCTTGCACGGCGCAGCAGCTCTTCTTCGTCACCAAAACGATTCCATTTCTTCAAACCACACCCTCATCACTAAGGGGGAAAAGCAATAACTGGCCGGTAAAAATTTTTAAAATTGGTCGGATCAATAGGTATCTTATGTCCCAACGTTAAACTGTAAGCGTAAAAAGCGGTAGATATTGGAAAGTATCGGGTAGGATTTGAAATAAAGCTTTGCTTCAAAATAAATTTGCTCCGCGCGCCCTGCACCTATCCCCGCGGCAAGACCGCGGGGTATTACGGCGCAAAAAACCAAAAACGGCGCGCTACGCTGACTTCAAAAACACAAACTATAATGCTCCCCGTGGCAAGACCACGGGGAATCGCAAGTTCAATGCTGAATTCAGCCAAACCCATTTTCGTTTTATCTTTTTCAAAATAGGAAATGGGACTATAGCCCTGAATGGCCGGGTTTTTTTACGTTCCTGCATGAACCCACGATATTGATAAAAGAAATGAAGTTATAAGTAAAATATTAAAAAATTGTTTGGTAATACCAATTGCCATAATCATGAAAAAAAACTCCAAGTATTTCTAAATAGGGTTATTGCAAGCAAACAGCATCAAACACAATATTTCTAAATGACCCACCACTTAATTCAATTATGTAATTTACTTTACAATTATCACAGGTCTCTAACATGAAGCATTAAAAAGAATTTTTAATTGGTTCATTCAATTTACTTCCTAAATAGTAACCTTGATTTTCTGGACTAAACGCGTAACACGCAAGCAACACATCGAATCGGTTAATTTATGAAGTATCTGCAGAAACCACTAAAAAACATGCCTAAAATAATTGGTTAAACGATATCACTACCTCCCTAACCGCGCCGTTTCGCATGGTATTTCTCCACCCATTTAAGTAAGCGCTGCGATACATGCGCACGCTTCCATTCTCCCGCAGCATATTTATTAGCCTCTGACCAAGTCGGATAGGTATGAATGGCACCCAGAATTTTATTGAGTCCCAGACCATGCTTCATTGCCAATACAAATTCAGCCAGTAAATCACTGGCATGTTCACCTACAATACACACACCTAGGATACGATCCTTACCCGGGACTGTGAGTACCTTTACAAAACCATGCGCTGCTTCATCTGTAATCGCTCGATCCAAATCCTCCAACTCATAACGCGTTACTTCACAAGCAATACCTTGTGCCTTCGCTTCATCTTCTGAAAGCCCTACCCGAGCAATTTCTGGGTCCGTAAATGTGGCCCAGGAAATGACTGAATAATCCACCTTGAAGCGCTTTAGATCGCCAAACAATGCATTGACTGATGCATACCAGGCTTGGTGTCCTGCGGTATGTGTAAACTGATAAGGTCCCGCCACATCACCACAGGCATAAATATTGGGATAAAGGGTTTGTAACTGTGCATTGGTTTCAATCGTACGCCTTGATGAAACAGGAATACCCAACTCTTCCAAACCAAAACCCTCTGTACGGGGAACCCGCCCAACAGCACACAGTAAGGCATCAAATGCTAGTCGTGTTTCTTTACCGTCTTTATCACGAACAATCAGATATTGCGTTTCGGCATCTGTTTCACAGCGTACTGCTACTGTCTGCGTTAATATTTGCACACCATCATCTTGTAATGCCGCCTTAACAAGCGCCACCGCATCGGCATCTTCACGCGCCATTAAATCACCCATCTCTACTTGTGTTACTTGACAACCCAGTCGAGCAAAAGTCTGGGCCAGTTCACAACCAATGGGTCCACCACCCAAAACGACCATGCGTTCTGGACGTTCGGTCAACGACCAAACAGTATCGGATGTATAGTAATGGACTGATTCTAGACCCGGGATATTGGGAATGACTGGACGCGCACCGGTAGCAATGACAATGGCACGCGTGGTAAGTATTTGTCCGTTAATTTCTACGGTCCAAGGCGACGTTATGCGTGCCTTACCTTGCAATACTTCCACGCCCAGTTTCCTGTACCGTTCTATTGAATCATGTGGTTCAACGGTGCTGACTCCCCGTTGAACTCGCGCCATCACATCAGCGAAATCATAATCAACGGTTGCACGGGTAATGCCTAGTTTCTCAGTATTTTGTGCTTGTTTTAGAAATGCAGCCGAATGGATCAATGCTTTAGAAGGTACACAGCCATAATTGAGGCAATCCCCCCCCATTTTGTGTTTTTCAATCAACGTTACTTTGGCACGTGTAGCCGCCGCAATGTATGAAGTAACCAGACCTGCAGAGCCTGCACCAATCACCACCAAATTACGCTCAAACCGTGCTGGTTTATGCCAGTCTTTATACAATCGACGTGTCTTGATTATACCAATACCCCAACGTGCCAGCCATGGAAAACTTGCCAGTAGAACAAACGACATAATTAATGCGGGTGATAAAATATCGGACAGACTATTAATAGCAGCTAATTGGGTGCCTGCATTGGCATACACCGCACTCCCTGCCAACATGCCGAACAAACTGGCCCAGAAAAAAGTACTGCTGCGAATTGCGGTCAATCCCATCAACAGATTAATCAAAAAAAAAGGAAAAGCGGGTACCAAACGCAAGGAAAACAGATAAAAGGCACCATCACGCTCAAGACCCGCATTAATGGTTGCCAAACGATCTCCAAAACGACTTTGCACGGTGTCACGAAGGAGATAGCGTGCCACCCAGAATGCCAATGTTGCACCAATCGTGGCAGAGATCAAAACCACAGGCACCCCTACCCACAACCCAAACATGGCACCCCCTGCCAGCGTCATTACGGTTGCACCCGGCAAAGACAGTGCTGCTACAATAATATAAGTAATGGCATAAATACCGATTACTAAAAATGGCTCTGCCTGATAAGCTTGCTGCAAATCATCGTGTCTCGCCTTGAGTGCTTCTAAATTAAAAAAACGCCCTAGGTCAAAAGCAAAAAATAAACCGATCGATATCCCAAATAGAGCAAGTAGCCACCAACCTTTTTTCACGCTATCCCCCTATCATCTCATTTCGCTGCATGAAGCACCAAACCGAAAACAGCTATAACAACGGTGATGCTTCATGCTTACAGGTACTTGCAGGCTTTGGGTTAATGTTTCAGCTAAAGCGTAATCGGGGTCATCGTCTACCAATGTACAGGCATAAACTTTAACCTGTTCGTTACTTTTTACGATCATTCTGCTAAACGCACACATAAAATCCCGACGGGAGTCAGCCGTCTGAAAATTTGTCATACAATTTTCTGTAATCTGCGGTGCCGCTACTTCCGTGCCTGGTGGATAGAATTCTGGAAACTCGACACGTAACAAATCTTTGGGTAACCCTGCAGTTTGAAAAACTTCGGTAAAACGTTTCGCAACCACATCAGGCGGTATATCTGATAAAACCTGATTGGCTACGGACACTGAAAACCCCATATCATACAATCCACGCAGCCCGCTCAACGCGATAGCAAACATACCCTTACCACGTCCCGCATCATGCTGAGACGCCTCAAAGTGATCCAAGCTGACACGAAAATGCAACGCATGTTCGCGTTCACGCAAGGATTCCAATTGTTTCAGCCGTTTGATAAGCGGCTCGGTCGCATTGGTCAGTACCAAGCAAGGGTGGTATTCCAAAGCATAATCAAGAATACGCACCATATCCTTATTAATAAAAGGCTCCCCACCAGTAAAAGAGAACTGCTTGACCCCCAGTGAAAGCGCCTCATCTATAAATGGTTTAGCATCGTCAAAACGCATTAATTGTATGCGGTTGTCACCTGGTTTTGAGCCTTCCAGACAAAACGGGCAAGCCAGGTTACAAGCAGTACCCGTATGCAACCATAACTCATCCAAGGCATAGGATTGGATAAAGCCGCGGGGTTCACCCTTCGGGGTGGAATACCATTGTTTTGAACGCATGGGTTGTTCGTTACACGCAAATGGAACTTTGACGTCCATTGTTAGCAGCACCCACCCTTTTGCTCGCCCACTGCTTCATCAAATGGAATCCCCAGACCACATCCAGGAAAAATACCATAGTGGTGATCAAAGTTCCCGTAGAAATCAAAATGTTTGATAAAACGCGTGTCATGCAGCATACGCCAAGTATTGCCACAAACAGGAAATTGCTTGCCCGTTTCCATGGTGTGGTGTTTATCCAGCACAAATGCGTGTGGATGGTGCGGTATCGTGCCACGATATACCACGGATTGCCCATGATCTTCGCAAGCAAATTCCAGACTATCCAGCTTGAATAACCGGTAGGTAGCAGAGTAAAAACCAATACTGCCGGTGCGCGCTGCCAGCTCTGCGTTATCAATCGTAATGGGACGATCTTCAATCAAGCGTGGATCAGTAAATCCGTGTTTGCGCGATAACTGAAGAAAATCATTCCAATATAGTGCGCCGCTCAAACACTCACCATACAGTATTGGGTCATGTGTCAATGCTGTTGGGATACGTCTGTCACTGTAAACATCAGAGAAATACAACTCACCACCGGGTTTTAGAACGCGCCAAGCTTCCCGCAGGACGGCTGCCTTATCCGGTGCAAGGTTGATCACACAATTCGATACAATAATATCCACACTGGCATCTGCCAGATCAATCTCGTGCAAGCGCTCAATATAGCCATGCAAAAAACGTACATTACTGTGTACGAAACCAAATGCTTTTTGGTGATAGGTTTCATGTTGCCGTGCAACAGACAGCTGTTCCTCTGTCATATCTACGCCGATTACCTGACCTTTTTCACCCACCAGCTGCGCAAGCACATAGACATCACGTCCCGCACCACAACCCAGATCTAGAATCGTCAAACCATCGAGCAATTCCGGCAATACCAGGCCACAACCGTAATATCGAGTCAAAACCTCATCATGTACCCGTTCCAGTAATGGTTTCACAAAATCTGGTAAACCTGCGTCGGTACAGCACGCATTGGTTTGTAGATCTTGCGTGCTACTTAAAGTCTCACCATAATATTTTTGAATATTCTCTTGCATGAGATCCCTTATAAATTTGAGTTATCAGTATAATTATGTGGCTTAAGAACTGGATTCAGAACGATAGCGTGATGCCAAAACTTTGGGCGTAACACCACATGCAAAGCTCAGTGCTAATCTACGGTTATTCCAGGTACGTCGCCACCAACCATCACGCTGCCAACGACGCGGATCGACTAATAGGGGCTCACGTAATGGCAAGAAACGTCCTAGCTGTCTCACACCACGTACCAGGGGCACTTCTTCAAATAAAGGCCAAGGTGCATGCCCTCCCACTTTGTTATAAATCTGCCGCAATACAAAAAGTCCTTGGTCGCCATAGGGAACACCAATACGACACCGCAACGCAATGGCAGGTTCCAGCACAAGTGCTGGCCAAGCACGTGGCGCATCAAAACGAAAACGAAAATAACCCCCTATCGCACCCTGCTCAAAAGCTTGTGTCATCACGGTCAAGGGATCCAGTGGCAAATGAGCATCCGCATGTAAAAACCATAGCACATCGCTTTGTGCCAACGCTGCTCCGGCCAATAATTGCTGCCCCCGACAAGGATCACTGACTAAACATCGTACTTGATATTGAGTACAAATCTTCTGGCAACACATGCTATTAGCAGCATCTACCACGATAATCTCCCGTGCAATACGTGGCAGCTTGTGCAGCTGTTCGAGCAAACATCCCAATGCTTCTTCATCATGATAACAAGGAATAATGACGCTAAAACTTGGCATTCGCTGTACTCATCGTCGTAACAACATGACGGGTTAATTGATAAAGTGCACGACGCGCCGGACGCCGATCTTTTTCCAATTGTGTCGTTAATTTCACCAGGTCACCCAGTTCATCAATATCACACCCTTCCCGCAACGTTGCAACTGAATGCCCCGCAATGCAGCAGGAATCAGCCAATGCTGTACCCAGTTGATCAGTACTCCAAGGCAAGCCTGACAACTCTGGCCATGGGCAATGACTGGCCATGAGCACAACACCACCATCCGTTGAAGGCATGAGTACCGTGTCATGATGCGATAGCGCAGCATTGACAGCCATATAGTCCGAGACTTTAAGTCCCGGCGCATCGCTACCAATATAAACCAATTGCTCCATCCTTCTTTGTCGCAATTCATGATCCAATCGATTCAACCGTTGTCCCAGATTACCCGTTATCTGAGACAAAACGATTACTGGCGATTGCACAGATAAAGACAAGTTAACCGCCCAATCATGGTCATGCTGACTTGCTGGTGCAATGACGACTTGACCCGGCCAATTACAGGCATCTTCCAGTGCACAGGCAAGCAGCGCTTCCGCAACACGTAGCGTGATCTCAGTCCCCAAATGTGCGGCCAATCTTTGTTTACCCATACCCAGTGCCGGTCGCTTACAGACCAAAACCAACGTAGTTGACTCAGTCATTCTGAGTCACAGATAAACAAATTTATTCGAATTATCAATGTTTTCAACTTTTATTACACATTATGAATAACCACATCTTATACTTACGGGCATCTCTAAAAATTCATATTTCGTCACAATACTTCGTTGCTCACAAAAATTATTTTTTTACATATCGATTATATGTTGCGTCAATAATTTTTACTCCCGCCTCGTCTAGTTTAGCACTCCGAATTTTAAGAGACGCCTTTATAAATATAAGCTTCTGGGATTTTAGTCGCAAATGAATCGGATTCCTTACAACATAGAATTCTTATCCTGAAGTTGTTGATGCTCAGTTTAGCCTAAACACCTCTGTTGAAAGTGTCTAGTGTGGTTTTTGGTTTGCTTTGTAAGGCGTGACGCGGCGCATGGTTGCTCCCTGCAAGGTTGAATGCCGCAGCCATACGACCCAATAATTGTGTAATTGAATACGTACTAGTGTCACCCATTGGGTGAGTTTCCGAGACCACCATCGCCAACAACCATATGACTTTTAAAAAACTTGAAGTGGTCAACTGAGGAATTTAGGATAAAGCATGGGTTTTGGGAGACATTCATTTTAAAAAAAATTGAGAAGTAGATTGGGCAAAGCGTATCACCTAAACCACAAGGCGGCGATAGGAAAACAGCAAAATATCGAGCAAGCATAAAGAGTCAATTACTCTGACCCCGCTGATACCTTTAATAGTTAAATAAGCTTAAATGTTAATATAATGCAAAAAAACTGAATGGAGGCTGACTATCCTGGTCCAATTAAATAATTAAATAACTGGTGTGCTTTTAAACCAGTTACCGCGGTATATTCATCTCACTTACAATTAAGCCCACGAATTAATGCGTCATTAAAAAAACACATAATTATAGTGAAGAAACATAACTCAAAGTATCAAACACCGCTCCTAGTCTCGGCTGTCTTAGTTGTTGGCTTGCTATTATCCAGCCTCATATATTGGTATAACAACACTGTTTTCGAGATTTCAGAAGACCTGGTCAAACAAGATGCTGTCACACTCAGAAAAGTTTCTCAGCTCCAGAACACTGTTTTGGAACTTAATAACATTGATCAAGAATACCAAACCACAAAGAACAAACAGCATTTTCTGCAGCGGCATAAAGAGAAACACCAAATAGTTGGCAAACAGATTAATGAGGTATTGCAGATACTGCCCACATACACTGAACTAAAGCGCCTTTCCGATCTACAGCATCAAGCAAGTAGTTTTTTAGTTGCCCTTGAACAGATGCTGAGTGCCTCATTTACCAACAAAAAACAGATCGATAGTTTGCTCGGAAATATCACTGCAAATTCCACACAAATGAGTCATCATCTCCGACACATAGACACCACATTACAGAAAAACATAGAAAAGAAAGGGACACTGATTCGTACCCAGACACAAACCATCTTTTATTTGGTAATCCTGTTTGCTGTGCTACTGTTTGTGGTCTCATTGACTACCGGACATTATATTGTCAAATGGAGCCGTTTTGTTGCGTTCCCAGAACGCAATCCTAATCCCGTGTTCGCCCTAGATGAAAAAGGCATGCTTCGTTATTCCAACCCAGGTGCAACGCGCACAGCAACTTCACTCGGACTAACTTCAACCCGTGACATGCTACCAACAATGCTGGAAGAAAAGTTGGCTATTGCCCGCTCAAAGGAACAAACTGACACATATTGGGAATATAAAATTTGCGATCAAACTTTTACCTGTCTTATCCGCTACCAGCCTGATTTAAAGTGTTATCACATTTATCTCACAAATATTACGAAGCAAAAGTCAACAGAAGAAAAACTCCAGTATTTAGCCTTCCACGACGTGCTAACCGAGCTTCCTAATCGACTCAGCTTCGAAAATATGCTTAAGCGTACGCTAGAAAAAGAAAGGACGGGAGCCATACTTTTAATCAGGCTAGATAGTTTCCGCTTCATTGTAGAAGCGTTGGGATACACGCATGCTGATCAGGCACTGATTGTCGCAACGAATCGGCTGTCAGAGCTAATGCATTGCGACGACCTTACCTGCCATATTCATCGTTTCGAAGGTGATGTTTTTGCCATACTGATCCCAAATATTAGCCAAGAAGCCGAGCTTGACAACTTCACACAACGAATAACCGATCTGATGCAAGCGCCCTTTATTTTGGATGGTCGAAATTTGTATCTTTCGCTCAGCATTGGTATTAGCACTTTTCCTGATGATGGCAATGATTTAAACACGCTATTACACCATGCGGATATGGCATTACAACAAGTTAAACGTGCTGGAGGTAACAACATCAGACACTATCTCCCTGAAATGGGTTATCGGTCACTTAAGCGCTTGGAGCTATTACATGAATTGAAAAATGCAGAAAAACGTGGTGAGTTTGAACTGCACTATCAACCTCAATTTGATACCTCCAGCAAAGAATTAACGGGGATAGAAGCATTAATACGCTGGAATCATCCTGAGCGCGGCATGATACTTCCCGCTGAGTTCATTCCGATCGCAGAAGAAACAGACATAATTATTGCTATTGGTGAGTGGGTACTGACAACAGCCTGCAAACAAAACAAAACCTGGCAGGATGCCGGCCTAGAACCGTTAGTCGTCGCAGTAAACCTCTCCCCTCACCAGTTCCAAAGTCCGGAGCTGCAAACCGCTGTGCAGCACAGTCTAAAAATTTCTGGGCTAGCATCTTGCTGGCTAGATCTTGAACTGACTGAAAGTGCGGCCATGCACAATGCTGACATAGCAGCCACCACACTCAACGCATTAAAATCACTTGGGGTAAAACTCAGCATTGATGATTTCGGGACAGGCTATTCATCGCTAGCCTACCTCAAACGTTTTCCAATTGACAAACTAAAAATTGACAAATCCTTTGTGCACAATATGACACATAATAAAAGTGATGCGGCCATCACCAAAACCATTATCACTCTGGGGCACAACCTCGGCCTAAAATTGATTGCGGAAGGCGTGGAGAATTATGACCAACTCGCCATGCTCAAAGACCTCGGTTGCGAAGGAGTACAAGGCTATCTTTTTGCTAAACCACAGTCTCACACCGAACTGTCTCGTTTGCTGGAAGAAAGGAAAATACTTGCCAGCAAGAAATATTCCCTGTGAAAAAAATTTAAACTGTAAATACAGTTATTCTGTACATCACAAATTTAAATCGACGCGACAAAAGTCAGTTTACTGGTAGGCACGATACTCAACATCATCAACCAGTGGAATGACTGCTTACTGACCAAAGACTCGTACTCTTCTATACACTATTGAACTATCTCGTACCATCTACGATCCCTATACAGTAGCACCAAGGCACTCTCATCGCGTGCTATAGACATTGAAAAGTGATATCCCAAGTATGACACGGTATAATACGCCGCAAAAGAATCTTAACTAATTTAAAAACAACACTTATCTTATGTTAACTAACTTAAAAACAACACCTATGTCACAAAAAATTTTCCAGAGAACACCCTTACTCAACGGGGACGATGTCCATAAAAAACGCGAAGAAATACGCGCTTATTTCCACGCCACGCTGGATTGTTACGAGCAGCTTTTTGAGACACTGCGCCATGAAGATGCTTACTATAAAAAATCCATTAAATTGCGTCATCCACTGATTTTTTATTTTGGTCATACGGCAACTTTTTTTGTCAACAAGCTGGTGCTTGCAGGACTAATCACTGAACGCATTAATCCCAAGTTTGAGTCAATGTTTGCTGTTGGGGTCGATGAGATGAGTTGGGATGATCTGGATACCACACACTATGAGTGGCCGACAGTCGAAGCCGTCCTTGCTTACCGCAATACAGTACGCCGCACCATCGACAAAATTATCAGTGACACACCGCTGACATTACCCATTACCTGGGAAAACCCATGGTGGTCTATTCTGATGGGGATTGAACATGAGCGCATTCATTTGGAAACCTCTTCAGTTTTGATCCGTCAACATGCAATTGAATACGTCCAACCACATACTGACTGGGAGCCATGTCGAAAATCTGGAACAGCGCCGCAAAATGTATTGGTTAACGTATCAGCAGGCAGCATTCAGATTGGCAAAAGCAAAACGGATCAAATCCACTATGGCTGGGATAATGAATACGGTTCTCACACAGCCGAAATTCCAGCTTTTCAGGCCAGCAAATACTTGGTCAGCAACCATGAATTTTTAGCTTTTGTTGAAGCAAATGGTTACACAACTGAAAGCTATTGGGAAGAAGAAGGCCTTGCCTGGCAAAATCATGTGCATGCTGAACATCCTACTTTCTGGGTCAAACAGGGAACCGCATGGTCTCTTCGTTTGATGACCGAAGAGGTTCCCATGCCCTGGGACTGGCCGGCAGATGTTAATTACCACGAAGCCAAAGCCTTTTGTAACTGGAAAGCAGCTACCACTAAACAATCTGTCAGGCTGCCTACGGAAGATGAATGGCATCGGCTTTATGATGTCGCCAACCTATCTGAAGTCCCACACAACGAATCTGCAGCAGGCAATATTCATCTTGATTACTATGCCTCCAGCTGTCCAGTTAATGAATTCCCACAAGGGGAATTCTTCGATATTGTGGGCAATGCTTGGCAATGGGTTGAAACCCCCATGTATCCATTTGCAGGGTTCGATGTTCACCCCCATTACGATGATTTCACCACCCCAACCTTTGATAATCAACATAATCTCATTAAGGGTGGCTCCTGGATAGCCTGTGGGAATGAGTCACTAAAAAGTGCTCGCTATGCATTTCGTCGCCATTTTTTTCAGCACGCGGGTTTCCGCTACGTTGTGAGTACCGCACCCGTAACTCAGAATAGCTCTCACTATGAAACAGACAAGCTACTCTCAGAATATGCTGAATTTCATTATGGAGACACCTATTTTGATGTGCCCAATTTCCCGGCTGCATTAGCGGAACTGGCTGTTACGGCCATGGGCAATAAACCCGCCCATACCGCGCTTGATCTGGGTTGTGCTTCAGGACGCGCCACTTTTGAACTGGCGCGTCATTTTGATCATGTCACAGGTGTCGATTTTTCAGCCCGCTTCATTGGTCAGGGCGTTCAACTTACCCAACAGGGTAATTTACGCTACACATTAGCAGATGAAGGTGACCTGGTGTTCTATAAGGAACGTACACTCGCCAATCTTAGACTTGATGAAGTTAAGCAAAAAGTTGAGTTTTACCAAGGTGACGCCTGCAACCTTAAACCACTGTTCACAGGTTACGACTTGATTCTTGCAGCCAATTTGATTGACCGTTTATATGATCCCGCAAAACTACTCGCCACGATTCATACTCGCATCAACGCAGGTGGTTTACTCTTAATCACTTCGCCCTATACTTGGTTAACAGAACACACCAAGAAAAAAGCATGGATAGGTGGGTTTAAACGGGATGGTGAAAGCTTTGGCACGCTAGATGGCTTGAAAGAAATTTTGGGTCGCCATTTCAAACTGATTCAAGGACCTCATTCCGTACCTTTTGTCATTCGTGAAACCAAACGTAAATTTCAGCATACGTTGTCAGAAGCAACCATCTGGGAGAAAATTTCTTGAGCAGTAGTTTTGATTGCGAGATTAATCGCAGTGGAACCAGTAGTCTCAAATATGATGGCCGAAAAAACATGTTTGGTAAACCCGATGTCCTCCCAGTGTGGGTTGCTGACATGGATTTTGCCACGCCACCCGCTGTTACCCAAGCGTTAATTGAACGTGCCAGCCATCCTATCTATGGCTATACACTTTATCCGGACAGCCTATATGACTCTGTTATCAATTGGTTGCAACTGCGCCATGGATGGACAGTGAAGCGTGATTGGATTGTCATGTGTCCCGGGGTGGTCCCTTCATTAAACGCTGCCGTCATGGCTTTTACTCAACCCAGTGACTCGGTAATCATTCAACCTCCGGTATATTTTCCTTTTTTCTCAGCTGTCACGCAAACAGGTAGAAAACTGATACAAAACCCACTGCGTTTGGAGAAAGACCACTACACTATTGACTTTGACCACCTCGAACACTGTGCCAAGCAGGCACACCTGTTACTACTGTGCTCGCCACATAATCCAGTGGGCAGAGTATGGCGCAAGCCTGAACTAGAACGCGTTTTGCAGATCGCAAAGAAACATGACCTGATTGTCTTTTCTGATGAAATTCATGCCGACTTAATCTATCCTGGCAACAAGCACCATGCATTGGCGACTTTTTCTGAGCATACTACCAACGTGATTACTGCAGTCGCGCCCAGTAAAACGTTTAATATTCCAGGGCTCAATCTTTCGACTCTGATTATCCCTGATAAAAAAATCCGCTTAGCCATTACACAAGTCTTCGACTCAATACATGTCAGCGCGTCCAATCCATTTAGTATCGTTGCCTTTGAAACAGCCTATCAGGAAGGTGAATCATGGCTAAACAATCTACTCGTCTATCTGCGTGATACCCGAGATTGCATTGAAGCATTCTTGGCACAGCACCTTCCAGAAATAAAGCCTATCAAGCTAGAAGGCACTTATTTGTTATGGCTCGACTGTCGCGCGTTAAATATGAATGACACACAACTGCAACATTTTTTCATCCATAAAGCAGAGATTGGCATGAGTCCCGGCACGTTGTTTGGCGAGAAAGGCAGTGGCTTTATGCGTCTCAACATTGGTGCACCGCGTCATACCATTTTAACTGCTCTGGAAAGTATTAAGCGAGCAAAAATAGATATAAAGATATAACTCTAAACGGACTGTCACATTGAGGAATTACTAAATGAATAACTCGATACAACGCTTTCTGCTTGAAAATCTTGATATACGGGGTACCGTGGTGCGCCTGGATTCAGTGTGGCAGCAAATGTTAGCCGATCGCAATTATCCGACATCTGTTATGCAAATATTGGGGGAGATCAGTGCAACCACTCTGCTAATGGGTAACAATCTTAAACAAACGGGACGCCTAACCATTCAATTGAGCGGGAATGGCCCAATCTCAATGCTTGTCATCGACTGCAATGAACGTCTGCACATTCGAGGCATGGCCAAATATACGCAACACATCGAACCCCAGCCTGTGTCAGACTTACTCGGTGACGGTCGGCTAGTATTATCGTTGGATATGCCATCAATGCGTGAATCCTACCAAAGTATCGTGCCACTCGAAGGTAGTAACATCGCCGAAATATTTGAGCATTATTTTAAGCAATCTGAGCAATTTCCCTCTCGGCTTTTTTTGAATACTTCGGCAGATACTGTCGTTGGCATACTATTACAAAAACTACCCACCACTGATCAACAAGATCTCGACGGTTGGTCACGTATCGAGGCACTTGCCTCAACATTCAATGATCATGCATTATTCAGCCTACCGACAAAAGAAATTTTGCTGCGTCTCTTCAGTGCAGAAACCATTCGGGTTTTTGACCCACAAGCGGTTAGTTATGGCTGCCAGGAAGAAAGAGAGAAAATCCACGCAATGCTGCGGTCATTGGGTCGCAGCGAGGTAGATTCTATACTGGAGGAATTTGGTGAAGTCATCATTAATGATGACATTTGTAATCGTGCGTACCGTTTTGATGCCTTGGCAGTTGACAGCATTTTTCATGAAGCGAACGCGACTATTCACTAACCCTAGTGTACAGCTTCCCTTACCTGTTAGCATAACGCTTGCATTTAAGTAACAATGCGAGTGTTTTTTTATCATGTTTGAACATTAGCGGTGAATTCAAGTTCCAAGCGCAAAACCTTTATGGCACTCTGATACCCAGTCAAAATGGGCGCTTCCAGAAGGAATACGCTATCGCCCTACTTGAGTAGGATCCTTACGAGGCTAAATCACATTTACATTTTTTGCAGATTCTCAATCGTCACAGGTCTTGAAAAGAGAAATCCTTGCCCATAGTCACATCCAGCGGCCATCATTAGATCACGTTGCTCCATCGTCTCTACGCCTTCTGCAATAACTTTCAATCCTAATTTATGCGCCATGGTAATGATCGCTTCGCATAATGTCACATCATCTGCGCGATCTGTTAGATTCCGCACAAAGGACTGATCAATTTTTAAGTAATCAATGTCGAATTTGTTGAGATAAGACAGCGCGGAATACCCCGTACCGAAGTCATCAATTGCGACCTGAATACCGGCATCACGGAGCGCAAGTAACTTATTCGTGACAATCTCATCCATATCCAATAACAATCCTTCCGTTATTTCTATGACGAGACTATCTCCCGGCAAGTCCAATTGTTTCAAGTATGGCAGCCATTCATAAAAAATTTGGCGTCATTACGAAATTGTATCGGTGATTTATTAATGCTGATTTGAAACTCGGGGCAAGTGGTGTTTGGAATCAGTTGTAACTCTGAATTTCTTTTTATGAGTACAAC
>CAXBGL010000044.1:0-17078 GCA_963975255.1 uncultured Nitrosomonas sp.
TGAGGTTATTGAAGCGATGAAACGAAAAGTCTAGATGGTCACGACTCTCGCTTACAGTCTAGATGGTCACGACTCTCGCTTACGATGCTTCTACCATAGACCTTTGTCTATCGGTCTTTCCGTGGGCAAGTTTTCGTACGACAAAAAGCGCCATTAAACTTCATGTCGGATTGAATCATAGCGGCTATCTTCCTGAATTTGTCACCATTACCGAGGGCAAGACCCGTGATGTTGAGATTGGCCGTGCACTGAAATTCCCCCAAGGCAGCATTGTAGCGATTGACAAGGGTTACAACGACCATGCTTGGTATAACCAACTGACAGAGAAAAAGATATTCTTTGTCACTCGCCTCAAGTCCAACACTAAATTCAAGGTTATCAGTCGCCAGCCAGTTTTAAAGAATAAAGGATTGACCAGCGACCAAGTCATCAAATTTACTGGCCTGAAGTCAGCAAAAGAATGTCCAGTTAAGTTGCGACGTATTGGCTACCGGGATAAACAAACCGGCAAACATTATATTTTCCTAACCAACAATTTTAAGTTGTCAGCCAAAACCATTGCTGACATCTATAAGGCGCGTTGGCAAGTAGAATTGTTCTTCAAATGGATTAAGCAGAATCTGAGAATTAAGAATTTTGTTGGAACAAGTAAAAATGCAGTGATGACTCAAATTTGGATAGCTGTGTGCGTATATTTGCTATTGGCATTCATCAAATTCCAGTCAAAGATGAAGAAGAGTATGCAACAAATCTTGAGACTGTTGCAGCTGAATTTGTTTGAAAAACGCGACCTCATGGCTTTATTGCGAGGGGATCCACTCATCGATAGAAATACTAACAATTATCAGATGGACTTGGTATGAAAGTTAACGGGACAGTAGTGAAAACGGTACTGCCAAGTTAACTGTATCTGAGTGACAATAGCAAATGAAAAACTCAGCGACCCTATACAAACGCCATCGATTTCCATCCGAAATCATACAATATGCAGTGTGGCTGTATTATAGATTTAACTTAAGTCATCGTGATATCGAAGACCTCTTGGCTGAAAAGGGATCGATATAACTCATGAATCGATTCGTCTATGGTGCATCAAATTTGGCCCCAAGTATGCCAGGAAGCTGAAGCGTCAACATCAAGGGTATGGAGATACTTTTTTCCTTGATGAGGTATTCGTGAAAATTCAAGGCAAACAACGATATTTGTGGTGGGCGATTGATCAAGATGGGGAGGTGGTTGATATATTGCTTCAAGCCCGTCGAGATGGCAAAGCTGCTAAGCGCTTCTTCAAACGGTTTCTTAATAAATGTCGAAATGAACCAAGGAAAATTGTCACTGATAAGTTGAGAAGCTATGGTGTTGCCCACCGCGAACTTGTCCCTGATTCGATTCACGATACTTCTCAATACGCCAACAACCGCGCCGAGCTTTCGCACCAACCAACTCGGGCAAGAGAACAAGGTATGCGCCGATTCAAATCGACGGAGCAGGCCCAACGATTCCTGGGGGTTCATGCTGCTGTGTACAATCTATTTAACCTTGGTCGTCATCTTGTGTCTGCCAACCATTACCGAGATCTGAGACAAGGGGCCTTTGCGTCTTGGAAAAAAGTTACGTTAGCATAAAGGCGATAATTCCAACGTTTTTGTGCCATATGAAAGTTAACTTGGCAATATCGGCAATTGACCTGACAAATTGTCTAAGAATGCATTAGGTTCTCATCACTAATGTCGACCTGTACTTCCGTACAATGTACGAAAGTACAATAGTTGTCCCCTCATAACCTCTCTAGAATGCGCTCCAAGGTTACAGCAAAATGTGACTTTAGATAAGTTAACTATTAACGGAGTTCATGGCATGACCTAATTTTTTTGCAAAATGTGCCGAAGTATAAAATGCTTGCTAGGTGCAAGAGCGAAGATTTATTAAATACCATTTAAAAGGAGAATTATTATGAACACATTTATACAAGCAGTTAAAAATTTCTGGAATGAAGAAGAAGGTGTAACCGCAATTGAATATGGTTTAATTGCTTCTTTAATTGCTGTCGTTATTATTGCTGCAGTAAGGCTAATAGGTGTAAATTTGAATGTAGTTTTTAATGCTGTTGCTGCTGCTCTATAAAAAATCCATATGAGACGGCCACCCATCCCTGATGGGTGGCTTTTTTTAATTATTAATAAACAGCAGGTAAAAGTAATCAAGGTAGAAAAACTGGAGAAATTTTATGAGCACTATGTCAAATATATCGCAATCCAAACGATTCAATCTATATAGCGGTGCCTTACTAGCATCACTCTTTGGTTTTTTTGCTTATGCGCATTTCATAATATTTCTGGATACTCGTGAATTATCACTATTGTTAGTCATTATTTCAGAAACATTAACGACTGTATTCTTCATCTTTCGTAGTGATCCCAAAACGGTTTCGACAATCCCCTCCGATTGGATCGTTGCAATTATTGGATCATTCGCACCGCTTTTTCTCCGACCAGCCACACACGGAATATTGCCACAAGCAGAAATTTTAATCCTGCTAGGTACAATGTTACAAATTGCTGGCTTGATTTCTCTCAATAGAAGTTTTGCAATTGTTGCGGCCAAACGTGAGATTAAAACAGCATGGATGTATCGCGTTGTTCGCCACCCACTTTATGCCAGCTACTTCCTGATATTTGGTGGCTATGTACTCGTGCATACAACAGCTACGAATCTTATTATTTATATAATAACAATGGCATTCCTTTGTATCCGAGCTTTCCGCGAGGAAAATCATCTTTCCCTTGATCCTGTTTATCGTAACTACATGCTGGATGTACGCTACAGGGTTATTCCCTACGTTTTTTAGCCCTTGCAAACAGGTGGCTAACTTTGTATCGCCGCATATTTTTATCAATTGTAAATCAGAGGGTTAAAATATGAGTCTTATAATAACTTGTATCCTATTATTATTGCTATGTATGGCCGCTTACCAGGATATTCGTAGTTATCGCATTGGAAATGCGCTGGTCTTTTCAGGCGCATTGCTAGGTCTCTTACTGAATGTATTTCTACCGACGGGGATTGGTTTATATCAATCACTTGCTGGATGGGGTATGGGTCTGTTGCTATTGTTGCCACTATATCTTTTACGGGCGATGGGCGCTGGAGACGTCAAGCTGATGGCAATGGTTGGTGCCTTTCTGGGGCCGCAGGCGATAATGGTTACTTTATTATATGTTCTGGTGACTGGGGGTGTCTTATCAATTTGCGTTGCCATCTACCGTGGCGTACTTAAAAAATTATTTTATAGTACGAAGATAATTATAGTCGAATTCATCACCAACCTGTTTACACCTAAATCTAATCGATTGCCAAATGGGCACTCCTTTGCTGGGATCACTCAGGATGCAACTGCCAAAATGCCCTATGGTGTCGCAATTGCAGTGGGCACTGCAACTTTCCTGGCGGTTAATCAACTAGCTATTCTGTAAATCTGTTATTCACTCCTCAGTGATCTCTGTGTTTATTGCGTACTCTCGTACTGCCGCATAAATTACACAAGGTAACATAGATAAGAGCTATATATTTGTTTTGTCCTGCTACTGGCAGTGAGTTATTGAATTACATAACTTAGAATTAACCGATTATTTCTGGTTTTTTCATTTGATGCTCGAACAGCCATTCTCCTTATAATGGTTCCGTGATGAGATGTCTTGTTGCTGAAGGTTTTCTAACAAGTTTTCACCTAAAGATTAGTAGTGTTATTCCGTATATTTATATTCAAAAGCCGGAATATAAACAGTACATTCATTTGATCGATCAAAAAGCAATACAGGAAAAGGGATATGAAAAATACCAGAGCGCTATTGATGATTTTTATTTCACTGTTGCTTGGATTAGTTGCCGTCGTGGTCGCAGGCAAATGGGTCAGTGACCAAACACGTGTTGATGCCGCTACAGTTTTGGTAGCTGCGCGTGATATTGATGTGGGTACACGGTTAAGTAAAGATATGTTGAAAGAAACCGACTGGCCAAGTGCTAGCAAACCTAACGGGTCATATCAGGATCCAGTATCTCTGGAAGGTCGTGTACTGAAGTCGCATCTAGTGCTTGGAGAGCCCGTCTTGGAATCCAAGCTGGCGCCAGAAGGTACTTCGGGTGGATTGTCTGGTGTTATTGCTGAAGGTAAGCGAGCAATTACCGTGCGCGTCAATGATGTCATCGGTGTAGCTGGTTTCGCCTTGCCGGGGAATCAAGTGGATATTCTGGTTAACGCGCAGGATGAGAACCGTAAGCATTTCTCGCGCATTGTATTAGAGAAAATATTGGTTTTAGCCGTAGCACAGGATGTAGGTCGTGACGACACCAAGCCTAAAGTAGTGACAGCCGTTACCTTGGAAGTCTCTCCGCAAGAAGCTGAAACATTGGATCTTGCACGCGGTATCGGTTCACTTTCATTAGCTCTGCGTAACCAGATTGATGACAAAAATATCGATACCGAGGGGCGACGTATCCGTGACTTGCTAAATGAACCCCCGTCAGTTGCATTCACACCAACAGAGCAGAAGGTGGTTTATCGTCGTCGTGCATCACAGAGTACAACGGTAGCGGTGATTCGTGGGTTACATTATTCAGAAACAAAAATAGCGCAAGGAAAAGGCAAATGAAATCATCTTTCATCATTCGTTCCCTGGTATCAAATGTTTTGAATTCTTTGTTCTTTGTAATGGCTGTAGTCTTTTCATTAACGATAACATTTGCTTCGATAGCCAAAGCTCAAATCATACCCGCCATTCAGTCCACACCAATAAACTTATCAACGATTAAGTCTAGTCAACTGAAAACAGACAAAAAGATGCCTCCCGGACATGGTCTGACACAAATGGGCGCGTCCAATATGAATGTGACATTAGGCAAATCGACATTGCTAAAGTTACCCGCAGCCATAAATCGGATTTCTGTGGGTAGTCCAAATATAGCCGATGTAAGGATGATTAATCCACGTGAAGTTTATGTATTAGGCAAACTAATTGGCATGACTAATATTACCTTGTGGACAAAAGATGGCCAATCAAGAGTGATTGACGTAACCGTTTTGATGGATGCAAGCGCATTACAAAATCAGTTGCTGGAAATTATGCCGAGAGAGCAAGATATCAAAGTAATAGCAGCCGGAGATTCGCTGGTTTTGTCCGGTTTAGTATCAAATACCATCATGGTGGATAGAGCAGTCGCACTAGCCGATGCATTTATTCGTACTTCGGTACTCAACATGATGGTTAATCTGCAGGGTGGCGGGAAACAAGGTGATGCAGGTGGCGGACAAAGTGGGCAACAGGGAATGCAGGTTCTACGTCAGGGCATAGAGGCCGATGACGAATCTCCTGGCGCGGGTGCAGGTCTTGGCTCCTTCAAGGTAATTAATTTATTGCAAGTGCGTGATAATCAACAAGTCATGCTGGAAGTGAAAGTGGTGGAAGTCAATCGAACGGAAGCTGAGAAGCTTGGTTTTGATTTTGCCGGCGCTATGAGAAAGACAGGCAGTGCCTGGACGCAATTAATGACTGGCGTGATAGGCGGTGGCGCAGCAAATATTTTGTTAGGCAAAAACTTGTCTGCGGATGTTGACTTGGGGTTACCTAGAGTCAGCAACGCAACGTCTGGTGAACATGGTGCCTTTCTGATTGATGCTGAGAAAAGAGATGAGGTCATTAAAATACTGGCTGAACCAACCATTGTTGCCATTAGTGGTCAGGAGGCTAGTTTTTTGGTCGGTGGAGAGATATTGATACCCGTCTCATCAGGAGTCGGTGGAAGTATACGGTTGCAACCAAAGCAGTTTGGTGTGGGATTAACTTTTACACCGACAGTGCTGGAAGAAGGCCGTATCAATCTGAATGTCAATCCTGAAGTATCTGAGCTGGTATCGTTTGAGCAAGTGGCTTCAACTGGATTAGGTGCCATTGTCGCTGTACCTACATTTAGAACCCGACGAATTTCAACTACCGTGCAGTTACGTGATGGCCAATCATTGGCGATTGGTGGTTTATTGCAAGATAACTTTAAAGAGCAAATCAAACGTTTTCCAATACTGGGTGAGATTCCGGTATTGGGTGCATTATTTAGTAGCAGTAATTTCCTGATGGATAAAACCGAGTTGATGATTATTGTTACGCCACGTTTGGTTAAACCATTACAACCCGATTACTCGTTACCCACCGACGCGTTTGTACGACCTGGACGTGGGGAGTTTTTACTGCAAGGCAGAATGGAAAGTTCAACAGACGATTCTGAAACGACCGAAGCTGATGCTCAGACGATCGGAAAAGAACCTAATTATCCAGCAGGTGCAGTGGAGCCTAGCGGATTTCAAATGAAATAAGGATGATATTAATATGAAACAATTATCTATTAAAAATGTTCTTGGTTTGCCATTAATACTGATGATTTTGACCGCTTGTGTGACATCTCCCCCGCCTCGTATGGATGCTAAATTTGGTGAAGCGGTAGATATGGCAAAAGCCCAGCAAACACTAAACCCAGATGCTTCGTTGAATACGGAACCTGCGATGGGTATTGATGGCCTAGCGGGTGATGCCGGCTTTGATAACTATCGCAACTCATTCATCAACCGACCAGCACAAGCGCGTGGAGGGATTGGGTTTGGGTCATCTGGAAGTGGCGGTGACAGTAATAGCGGCAGCGGACAATAAATAGCTAGATCGCAAAAAAATACTCTTTGACTCTCTGTGTAACTCTGTGTCCTCTGTGTAATTTATATGGCAACACGAGAAGCGCGTAGTAACACTGAGTTTAGGAATATGCTGGTGGTACATTTTTTCTAAGGAAAGTTTTTCATGAATCATCTTGATAACGTGCAAAGCTGGAATAGCAGAAAACGGCAGAATCAAATAATTCCACATAAAGAACGTGGTGTGGTGGCTATTATTGTTGCGCTATCAATGGTTGTGTTGGTTGGCTTCGTTGGACTTGCGCTGGACTTGGGTAAACTTTTTGTGACCAAAACAGAATTACAGAACAGTGCTGATGGGTGTGCATTAGCCGCTGCACGTGAGTTGACGGGAGCCAACAACAATCAACTAACATTAGGCGTGGCGGCAGGTATAGCAGTAGGAAGCAGTAATAGTGTCATGTTCCAAAATGATGCAGTTAATGTTGCTGGTAATGATGTGATCTTTAGCGATCAACTTAATGGAACCTATATAACAGCAGGTGGTGTAGCAAATCCACTGGATATGAAATTCGTGCGCTGTACCGTTGAGCGTACTGGTATTGCTAACTGGTTCATGCAAGCACTAGGAATCGGTGATCAGCAAGTCAATGCAACTGCTGTAGCAAGTTTGGTACCTGGGCAAACAACCTGCGCGATTCCTGCTGGAATTTGTAAAGCTGATGTGGCTACCGCAGTACCGGGAGATTGGATAGAAGGAGTTATAGGTCCCGGTGGTGGTATGTCGGGTGGATTTAAGTGGATTGATTACACCCCGCCCGGCGGTGGTGCATCCGAGTTGAGTGGACTTTTAACTGGCAAAGGGGCATGTAATCTTCCCGCTATTGGTAGTACGGTAGGTGAAGGTGGTGTTGTATCTTCATTAGCAAAAGGCTGGAATAGTCGTTTTGGAATTTACCGTAACCCTGTTGAAGATGACCCTACTCAGCCATCGTTTGCTGTGCCCGACAAGACAGGTTTTGCCTATACCGAAGTGAATTGGCTGTCAAAGTTTGACGCATTAAGTGACTTGGTTGGTCAAAGAGCAGGTAATGCCGCATACCAGGGTGATGCATTAACTGGTTTAAAAGCTGAACAAGGGGGAGCTACTATTAAGGGATCACCTTTTCTGCTACAAAATGGCGCGGATCGCAGATTGGCAATAGTTGCTGTTATTGATTGTCCTACATTAGATGCTGGTGCGCCGACTGCACCCGTGGAGTCATGGGCGTGTGTGTTGATGTTACATCCAATTAATTCCAATCAAGGCGGAACAGGAACAGGTGCAAACCGTATGTTTCTAGAATATTTGGGTCAAGCAAATGACCTTAACAGTCCTTGCGCAACATCTGGTGCGGTGGGTGGTGCAACAAGTGTTGGTCCATTAGTACCGGCTTTAGTACAGTAAACATGAAAATTCAACAGTCATTAAAATGAACAACAAATCTATAAAAAACAACCGAAAAAATACGCGTGGATCCGTGAGTGTGGAGATGGCTTTGTTGATGATTCCGCTAATCGTCATGACATTTGGAGTGGCTGAATTTGGTCGAGCGATTTATCAATACAACACATTGACCAAAGTTGTGCGTGATTCAGTCAGAGTAGTCTCACAACATGATCCGAGTGATGTGGTGAATTATCCTTTATTTGAAGCAGAGGCCAGGTGTCTGGCAGTACATGGCACGATTGATTGTTCTGGACCGGCACTGCTACCTGGGCTTACAACAGGAATGATGCAAATTATATCAGCACCTGATCCAGGCACAGGAATCAATATGGTTACGGTCACCATTAGTGGCTATGTGTTTAATTTTATTTTTAATCCATTGGTTTTCTTCGGTAATACGGGAACAAATATTCCTTTTGGTGATGTTCATTCAACAATGAGGCAGCAATGAAACGGAATAAATCTATTGGTAACCGTAAAAGCCAACAAGGTGTGGCTGCTGTTGAGTTTGCCATCATTGCGGTTATTTTGTTTACATTGTTATTTGGCATCATGGAATTGGGACGAATACTGTTTATGATGAATACGACGACTGAAGCCACGCGTCTAGGCGCACGTCTGGCGGTTGTCTGTGATCAGAATGCTTTTGCTATTAAATCAAGAATGGTTAGTCTGGCAGGTTTCTTAACACCGGGAAATATCAATGTGGCGTATCTCCCGGGTGGCTGTACTGTGGATACGTGCCGTTATGTAAACGTGAGTGTGACTGGGATCACCGTGCAGTCTATCGTGCCGTTGATACCAGTGAATTTTCCAATGCCACCTTTTTCAACAACGCTACCAAGAGAAAGTATGAGTAGTCTTAATAATCCAATTTGTATTTAGATTCAATTAGAAAATAAAAGGAAATAACCGTGATAATTGCAGCGATTTCACAAAAACAACAACTATTGGATACCATTCGTGGATTTTTAACCGAATTTGATTCATCTCATCCTTTTTTTGCTGGGGCAGACCAGAATAGCCCACACAAGATTCTGACTATCAATGGAAACATTCAGCAGGTTTCCGCCGTTGCTGAACAAGAACATCCTGACCTGTTACTGCTTGAAGGGGCAGAAGATGAAGCGGATGAATTACAGATTTTAGAGCGTGTGACTACGCGCTTCCCAGGTCTTGGCTTAATCATGCTATGTTCAAATCAATCGCCTGAAAGATTGATGCAAGCAATGCGTGTTGGTGTACGTGAGGCACTCCCGTCATTACCCGCCCGCGAAATATTACTTGATGCCGTTGATCGTTTCCAACAACGAATCAAGCAAGCCAGTTCACCTGTAAATCAAGGCAAGGTACTGGCATTTATTCCCTGCAAAGGCGGAAGTGGCGCAACATTCCTCGCATCCAACTTGGCATATACCTTGGCTGCAGAGGAAAATAAACGTGTTGCACTGATAGATTTTAATCTACAGTTAGGTGACGCTTCGTTATTTCTTAGTGACAGTAAGCCGCCATCGTCTATTGCGGATGTTACACGCCAAATTCATAGATTGGATGGCGTATTCCTTGCCTCCAGTATGATGCAGATTTTGCCTAATTTAGGTGTGTTAGCTGCGCCTGATGAGCCGGAAAAGGCAACCGAAATATTACCTGAACATGTCGCGCCATTAATTCAAGTTGCCATGAGAAATTATGACTTCGTTATTTTAGATATTGGTCGTCGTATGGACGCGGTCTCAATCCAGGCTTTGGATAAAGCCGACATGATTTTCCCTGTTATACAGCAAACCTTGCCTTTTATTCGCGATGCTAAACGTTTATTTGATGTTTTCCGCTCACTCGGTTATGGCGAGGAAAAGTTGCGCTTAATTATTAATAGATATGATAAGAAGAGTGAGATCACACTAGAAGATATTAAGAATACTTTGAGGGTTCCAGTATTTAAGTCAATACCGAATCATTATTCTGCCGTTGAAGAATCAGTCAATCATGGTGTGGCTGTTGTCAAAATTGCCCGTCGTAGCCCGGTTGCCAAGATGTTACTTGAAATTGGCACTGAATTGGGTGAAAACAATGAACAAGGTGGCCGCTGGCTTAAAAAATTATTTTCAATGTAGAAATTGAGTATGCGTTAGCTGCCGTATCCAGGATGGAGATGGTGTGCTGAATAGCTACTATTATTTTAGGGAATATTAGTTATATGTCTATACGAGATCGATTACAACGCTGGGGTGAAAGTAGTGCGAATGATGCGGATCAGGTACGTGCTATTGAGGATAATGCGCAGCTTGAAAAAGTGTCGTATCAAGATTTAAAAGCACGTATTCATCAAAAGATGCTTGATCGGGTAGATCTGGCTGTGATGGAGAGCCTGCCAGCTGAACGCCTAATGAGCGAAATAAAAGGGTTGGTTGAGCAACTACTAATAGAAGAAAAGGCCCCCATTAATCTGGTAGAAAGAGGGCGTTTGGTTGCAGATATTCAACATGAGGTGCTTGGCCTGGGTCCATTAGAGCCATTGCTGGACGATCCGACGATATCTGACATTCTGGTTAATACCTATAGCCAAGTTTATGTGGAGCGTCAGGGTCGGTTGGAGTTAACTGATATTCATTTCGCAGATAATGGGCATTTGTTAAAAATTATTGACCGTATCGTGTCTAGAGTGGGTCGGAGAATTGATGAGTCTAGCCCCATGGTGGATGCGCGTTTGCCTGATGGTTCTCGTGTAAATGCCATCATCCCTCCGTTGGCATTAGATGGCCCTTTGCTGTCAATTCGTCGTTTCTCGGTAGTCCCGCTTAAAATAGACGATCTAGTACGCTATAAATCATTGACGCCTGCAATGGCAGAAATCATTGCAGGACTAGTCAAAAGTAAGTGCAATATTCTCATCTCAGGTGGTACGGGTAGTGGTAAAACAACGCTGCTTAATATCTTGTCTGGCTTTATTCCGCCAAATGAACGTGTGGTGACTATCGAAGATGCTGCAGAACTACAGTTGCAGCAGCCACATGTAGTGCGTCTTGAGACACGCCCTCCTAATGTGGAAGGGAAAGGTGAAGTAGCACAGCGCGCACTCGTACGTAATAGTCTGCGTATGCGCCCAGATCGAATCATTATCGGTGAGGTACGTGGTGCTGAAGCAATGGACATGTTACAGGCCATGAATACCGGCCATGAAGGCTCCATGGCAACCGTCCATGCCAATACACCAAGGGATGCACTCAGCCGGATTGAAAATATGGTCAGTATGGCTGAAACGAATTTACCAGCTAAAGCTGTACGACAGCAGATCAGTGCAGCCATTTGGGTCGTGGTTCAAGTCTCTCGCATGCAGGATGGAAAACGTAAGCTAACTAGTATTCAAGAAATCACTGGTATGGAAGGTGACATTATCACCATGCAAGAAATTTTTACTTTTACGCAAACCGGTATTGACGAAAATGGCGTGATACAGGGCAATTTTCATGCGACAGGTATTCGGCCTAAATTCAGTGAGCGTCTGAAAGTATTCGGTGTGCCATTACGTGATGAGCTTTTTGATCCTTCTGCTCGTTTTGAATAACGGGACTTATATACAATGGATTACTTTTATTATCTGTTCATAGTACTTGCCTTTGTTGCGGTCGTATTGCTACTTGAAGGTGTCTATCTGACATGGAATGCTTACAAAGGCCCAGAAGCTGTTCGTATTGAGAAACGCTTGCAGTCAATTTCTGCCGGTTGGCATGGTACTGATGATTCTAGTCTGATTAAGCAGCGCCTTTTAAGTAATTCGCCGACACTAGAGCGCCTGTTAATGCAGGTCCCACGTATCCATGGTCTTGATCGACTGCTGATTCAGTCGGGATTACAACTAAGTGTGATGGGATTTATTGGTTATACCTGTATGACGGCGCTGGGCGGTATGGCGTTAGCTTCAATTTTTATTTTGCCATTTTATATTTCAATATTTTGTGCCTTTTGCGCCGGTACGCTGCCCACTTTTTTTGTGTTAAGTACTCGAAGAAAACGACTGGCAAAAATAGAGGAGCAATTGCCTGATGCGATTGATTTGATTTCGCGAGCACTTAAGGCGGGGCACGCTTTCTCAGGAGCGCTACAAATGGTTGCTACCGAAGGTATAGAGCCTATATCGGATGAGTTCCGTGTGACATTTGACGAAGTTAATTTTGGCATCTCAATGCAGGAAGCGCTGATGAACCTCAGTTTGCGTATTCCCAGTACAGATTTACGTTATCTTGTCATAGCCGTACTCATACAACGTGAAAGTGGCGGTAATTTGGCAGAGTTGCTGGAGAATATCAGTGGCCTGATAAGAGCGCGTCTCAAGTTGCTGGGTACAATTCGTGTGTTATCAGCAGAAGGCAAACTGTCAGCCTGGATTCTTTCTTGTCTGCCATTTGTATTAGCATTTGTAGTTCATTTGGTAAACCCTGGATTCTTGAATGTATTATTCACAGATCCTGTGGGTATTATGTTGGTTGGTGGCGCCTTAGTGATGATGGTGTTAGGTGTCTTTGTCATGTCACGTATTATCAAGATTCGGGTATAAATTTCTTTATATTTATTAATATTGTGAAACTTGAACTAAAGGTAGAATTATCATGACAATGTCGCAAATTGCTTACCTGGCAATTATATTTATTACAGTAACAGGTGTCGCATTTGTGATAATGCGCGTATTGGCGCCACGTCCTACCCAAACTCGTTTGGAACAAATCGCATCTGAAAATGATGGCATGAATACCAATGGGTCTGGTCAATGGGAACAAAGTGTTAATAAGTTTGCAGGCTCATTCGCATCTCTCGCATTACCCAGTGAAGGATGGGGGAATTCTACTTTACGTACCCGGTTTATGCATGCAGGTTATCGGGCACAATCTGTGCCTCTTTATTATTTCGCCGCAAAAACCTTGCTGGCTTTATTGTTTCCAGGAATCTTTTTCTTTTATGTAGGAATCAGTCGTTTGGAGCTAGACACTAATAGTACGATGCTATTTTTTTTGTTGCTTGCATCATTGGGCTACTATCTGCCGAACATAATTCTCTCACGTAAAATTTTTGTACGTAAGCGAGATTTGTTTGAGAATTTTCCAGATGCCATTGATTTGATGACTGTTTGCGTTGAAGCTGGACTGGGTCTAGATGCAGCAATGATTAAAGTAGGTGAAGAAATAAGATTGAAATGTATGCCGCTGGCAGAAGAGTTGCATCTTGTTAACTTAGAAATGCGTGCTGGTAGAACACGAGAACAGGCTTTACGTAATTTGGCGTTACGAACGGGTGTAGAAGAAATTGAGGGGCTGGTAGCTATGCTGGTTCAGGCTGATCGTTTTGGTACCAGCATTGCGGCTTCTCTACGTGTGCATTCAGACATGTTACGCACCAAGCGCCGACTAAGGGCGGAAGAAGCAGCGGCAAAGATAGCATTAAAATTACTTTTTCCGTTGATATTCTTTATTTTCCCATCATTGTTGCTGGTTCTACTCGGTCCCGCTTTTATCCAAATCTATCGAATTTTATTGCCAACTCTGGCAGGTCAATAAAGGAGTTTTGAGTTCATGTTTAAGTTAAATAAATGGGTATGGATAGTCTGTTGTTTCTTTCTTTTGGGTGGTTGTGCCACGCAGCAACAAAAAAGTAATTCGGCTATGGATGCTATGCAAATTTCTGAAGTCAAGGACGCAAAGTATTGGTATCAGTTGGGGCAAAGTTATCAGAAGAAAGAAGACTATTCAGAAGCCGTTATCGCCTATGAAAAAGCGCTGGCACTCGACACAGAGAACGCTGAGATTTATAACGCGATGGGTATCGTCTATTCTATTCTGGATGAACATGAACTGGCGATACAGCTAATCTATGAAGCGATTCGCCATGAACCGATGGCCTCACATTTGTACAATAATCTGGGTTTTGCTTTCTTACGGCGGGGACATGCAAGTGAAGCGGCAGGCGCTTTTAATCGCGCCTTGAAGCTTGACCCAGATAATAGACACGCACGCCATAATCTAGCAACCGCATATAAAGAAATGGGGTGTAAGGATAATGAGCCTTGTGGGCAATGGCAAGAACCCGTTCAGCCATAGCATGAATTTTTATTCCTTACCTTAGACAGCAATTATTGGAAACAACAGGAGAATAGACAATGTTCAGAGTTAAGAATCTTACTTTGGTATTGGGTAGTGCCTTGGTTTTAAGTAGTTGTGCCTCATATAATACAAGCGATTCATTGGCTGATATCAAAATCAAGCCTGTAATGAAAGTACAACATTCCAGTGGCAGTCCCAAGGTCATGTATTTGTTAGCTCGATACCATCAGGGTAAAATCAATTATAAAAAAGCGATTGCAGCATACAAAAAGGCATTGGCAGCAGATCCGGATTATGTTGAAGTTCATAATGGTTTGGGTGTTATTTATTCTATACAAGGCAAACATAAACTGGCTGTACAGCATTTTCAGAAAGCAATTAATCTAGCGCCAGAAGCAACTTATTTACATAATAATCTAGGCTATGCTTACCTAGTTCAAGGGCGGGAAACTGAAGCTGCCGAGTCGTTACAACTTGCACTAAAGCTAGACCCGGGAAACAAACAGGCACGCAGTAATCTAGCAACGACTTTTGAGCGTGTTGGCTTACATGATAATGCCACAATATTGAGACTTGCCGCACCCGAAACAACAAAACCTTCCGTTAAGCCTGCTGCATCAATGCGTAGTGCAACAATGGTTAATGTAACGGATATAACTATAGAGGGGTCGCTGACGAAAGGTGAAACTGAAACCAAACTTATACAAGTTACACCTAATGTGTATGGATATGAGACGCTTAAGAAGCGTGATCCACTATTAGCATTATTATCTGACCAAACTTCTGTGCTGAATAAGGATGTTCGGATTGAGGTTTCAAATGGTAATGGTGTAACAGGTATGGCCAAAAAAGTATCTGATTTCTTTCAGAAGAACGGCTTAGCCAAAGCGCGTTTAACCAATCATCAGACATTTACGCTGCCGCAGTCAACCATCTATTACCGGTCTGGTAATCATGAACAAGCAAACCAAATTAATCAGATGTTACCAAAGCGGGTTAATGTGTTAGAAAATAACGAAATTCATGGAAATATCCAAGTGAAAGTTCTATTAGGTCAAGACATCTTGCATCAGGTTGCCTATTTTAATAAGCAAGATAGCGTGAAAGTTGTTGCTAGAAAATAGTGCTAGAGAATTGCCGGAAAAGCTTTCATTCCTTTAAAAATGAGATATCAGACTGTTAGTTTCTCCGGTTTATTGCTTTAAGATTTCACAAAATAATTAGCAGCTGCGGCATCTATTGTTGCAGTTGTTAAAACAGGCGATTGCTTTAAGAAACGTGAGAAATCTATTATCTGATCAATAATATCGCGCGGATGACTACCAACCAGTCCTTTATTTTCCTTACGATAATAGTTCTCGATAAAATAATTTGCCACGCTTCCATCATACGCAATGCCCTCTGCACTACAAACTCGGCGAAGAATTTCTTTAAACTCATCTTCAGTTGAGTATGGCACCCTGACTTTATGGCGAATACGACGTAGGAACGCGTCATCAACCAAATCCATCGGACGCATATTAGTACAAAAGATACTAATCTGGTCGAATGGTATTTCAAACTTCATTCCAGTATGCAGTGACAAAAAGTCTGTGCCTCTCTCAAGCGGCACAATCCAGCGATTAAGCATTTCACGAGGCGCTATTTTTTGGCGGCCGAAATCATCTAAAATGAATACGCCATTAGCAGCCTTCATTTGTATGGGCGCTTCATAGAATTTGCTATTTGTATCAAATCTTAAATCAAGCATATCCAGCGTGAATTCACCGCCTACCATTACAACTGGACGACGACATTTTTTCCAGCGTGGATCGTGTTTTAAATTGGCCTTAACATCCAGCACCGTATTTTCCAGGATTTTGTGTTCTACGCTGAAATGAATCGAAGGATCAAATAAACGAATAACCTGACCATTTACCTCAACAGCTTGTGGAATGTATATTTGATCCGGTAGAGCACGCCCCAACGCTTCTGAAAAACTGGACTTACCTGTGCCAGGTGGGCCGTAAAGAAAGATTGAGCGCCCTGAACTAAATGCCGGACCCAGTTGGTTCAATAACTGCTCACCCACAACCATATGTTTGAGGGAGTTATGGATCCATTCGCTGTCTATCTCAATCTGTTGAACATATTGCTGGGTAAGCGTACGCGTGTAATCTTTTAAGGGTACAGGTGCTGCACCAACGTAAAGACTGCCATTAAGTGCTGCCTCGGCCCTTTTGCGCCCACGTTGAGTGAGTTCAAACACCTGGGTTTCTCGGCCATAACCAGTAGCTGAACGAATAGCTACAAGCTGATCTGCCTTAAGTAATTCGATTAATTCATCAATAATGCTAAATGAAAGACAGAGTATTTCTGAAATTGCATGAAAAGTAAATGTTCCCGCTTCTTGATAAGCCGCTTTTAGGAGCAAATCAGTCATAAAAGCTTCACTTAATCCGGTGTTAATGATCTTCAAAGGAACGGGAGGTACAGGATGAAGTATCAGATTTAATGTCTCAAATGTTAAAAAACCCAGAGAAATTAAACTGTCTTTTAATTCTCCACCATTTTGTTTTTGATGGGTTTTCGCTTGAACTAATTGTGCCGCTGAAATAAGACCTTCACGAATTAATAACTCACCAATTGGGTTTATCATAGAATGATCCTTATAATATGTTTAGGAATATCGCCAACTTCAAAATTTTCTCAGTATTTAAAACTCATCAAAGCCAATCTAACGGCAACTGACGTCTAATGTTTAAGGCCACAATACTAGTATGTATAGCATTTGAGTTAGGCCCGATTTTATGGACGGATAAGTTGATGTTATTTTATCAACTTA
>CAXBGL010000045.1:0-17075 GCA_963975255.1 uncultured Nitrosomonas sp.
CTCAAAATTGCTTCCAGCATGGCACAAACCGAGCCCTTCCCATTCGTGCCACCCACTATAATGAGTGGAACAGAAGGTGTCAGTTTCAGTTCTTTTCTGACTTGGTTAACCCGCTCCAATCCCATCTCAATGGTCTTGGGATGAAGCTGTTCAAGATAAGTCAACCAATCATGAAGTGTGTGCGGTCTTATACTTGAATCAATCATTCCTTTTCTATCATTACACTTTAGCAACAAAAAGAAATCAATTGATTAGGATATCGGTACAGCAGGTACTCGCAATAGCAAAGTACAAAGATTAGCGATCTTTTCACGCATCTGTCTGCGGTCCACAATCATATCTATGGCACCATGCTCCAACAAAAATTCTGCGCGTTGGAAACCTTCTGGAAGCTTTTGGCGCACAGTCTGTTCAATAACACGCGGTCCGGCAAAACCAATGAGTGCCCCAGGTTCTGCAATAACAACATCCCCGATAAAAGCAAAACTGGCCGACACACCGCCCATAGTTGGATCGGTTAAAACTGAAATAAAAGGCAGCCTTCCCCTACTTAGTTGGGTAAGTGCTGCAGAGGTTTTAGCCATCTGCATGAGTGAAAACAAACCTTCTTGCATGCGTGCGCCACCACTGGCTGAAAAACATACGAACGGCAAACGCTGCTCGACACATACTTTTATACCACGAACGAAACGTTCACCAACTACAGAACCCATAGAACCACCCATAAAACCAAACTCAAAAGCTGCCACAACCATGGGTACTGATTGAATATAACCCTGCATGACAACTAAAGAATCATCTTCATCAGTATTTGTTTTCGCCTGTGTTAGTCGATCAACATAACGTTTACTATCTTTAAACCTTAGTGGATCCGTTGCTTGGACTTCCGCACCGATTTCTTGACGTCCCTCAGTATTTAAAAAAAAATTTAGCCGATTTCGGGCAGATATACGGTTGTGGCAATCACACCTAGGACAAACATTAAGATTTTTCACCAAATCTGTATAATACAAAACGGCTTCACACGCGGCACACTTACTCCAAAGTCCTTCTGGAACAATTTTCTTCTCACCGTTGTTATCTTTTCGCTTAATCTTAGGTGGGATAATTTTTTGAAACCAACTCATAGGTTCAAAATCCTACAATGGATGTTTCGCATCGCCAACACTTTCATCAATGGCGTCACGTAATGATTTTAATAAATTTCCAACGTTGTCTAGTAACTCTGTACTGGACGATTTCTCTATTTCCTCAATAAGCCGACTGCCTACTACCACTGCATCAGCCAGCTCAGATACCGCTTTAGCCATTGCACCATCACGTATACCAAAGCCAACACCAATTGGAATAGAGATAGATGAGCGCAATTGTGTCAGCATATTTTTTACGCTATTTAAATCAAGATGTGCAGCACCCGTCACACCTTTTAGTGAAACATAATAAATATATCCTTGTGCCAATTTTGCTACTTGTTCAATTCGTTTCTGTGGTGTTGTTGGAGACAATAAGAAAATTGCATCAATTTTGTTCCGCGTCAGATGTTTGACCCACTCTTCACATTCTTCTGGTGGATAATCGACCGTCAATACACCATCTATACCACACACTTTTGCTTTATCCGTAAATTTTGCATAGCCCATTGCTTCTATCGGATTAGCATAACCCATTAAAATGACTGGCGTAGCCATATCCGTTTTTCTAAACTCTGACACCATTGTCAGCACATCTTCCAAACTCACATTATGCTTCAACGCTCTTTCGGATGAACGTTGTATAGTCGGGCCATCAGCCATTGGATCAGAAAAAGGTACGCCAAGCTCTAGAATATCAGCACCTTTTTGCACTAATTTGTGCATCAGTGGAACAGTCAAAGCTGGTTCTGGATCACCTGCCGTAATAAATGGAATCAGAGCTTTTTTATTCTGTGCTTTAAGTGTAGTAAAGGTTTTATTAATACGATTCATACTGTTCAAGGATTAATGGGTTAACAAAAAAAATTCATTCTGATTTTTTAATAAGCAGGCAAGCTGGAGGAAAAAATCTGTAGATCTATTTAATTTTTTCGTACCTATTAACTACCAAGATTAACAAATACTTGACAAGCTATTAGAGTGTTAACCCAGACATTTGTGCCACTGTTGCCATATCCTTATCACCCCGACCAGACAGGTTGACCAACAGCAGTTTATCTTTATTAAGCGTTGGTGCGTATTTGGCAGCAAATGCCAGTGCGTGACTAGACTCTAGAGCAGGCATTATTCCTTCAGAACGACAGAGTGCATGAAATGCTGCCAATGCTTCATCATCCGTTATCGCTACATATTCAGCTCGACCAATGTCTTTAAGCCAAGCATGCTCTGGCCCCACACCCGGATAATCCAAGCCCGCAGAAATAGAGTGGGTTTCAATAATCTGACCATTTTCATCTTGGATCAGATAAGTACGATTTCCATGTAATACACCCGGTGTCCCTTTCATCAAGGTTGCCGCATGTTGATCAGTGTCTATACCCTTACCTGCGGCTTCTACACCCATCATACGTACACTATCATCATCAATATAGGGATAAAATAGTCCAATAGCATTGGATCCGCCGCCCACGCAAGCAATTAATGCATCAGGTTGTCGACCATACGCTTCTTGCATTTGAACTTTTGACTCATTGCCAATGATAGCTTGGAAATCACGCACCATCATAGGATAAGGATGTGGTCCTGCAACCGTACCAATAATATAAAAAGTATCTTCAACATGAGTCACCCAGTCACGCATGGCTTCATTAAGTGCATCTTTCAATGTACGCGAACCAGATTCAACTGGTACCACTGTGGCACCCAAAAGTTTCATTCTATAAACATTGGTTGCTTGTCGCCTAACATCTTCAGAACCCATATAAACAACACATTCCATTCCATAGCGTGCAGCCACAGTCGCTGTGGCCACACCATGCTGACCAGCACCCGTTTCAGCAATGATACGTGTTTTCCCCATACGATGGGCTAACAAAGCTTGACCAATTGTATTGTTAATTTTGTGCGCACCTGTATGATTGAGGTCTTCACGTTTCAGAAGAATTTGAGCGCCACCAAGCTGTTCTGACCATCTTTTTGCGTGGTAAATGGGACTAGGCCGCCCGACGTAATGTTTCAACTCATAGGCAAACTCGGCCTGAAAATCGGGATCATTACGATAACGCTCATATTGCACACGCAAATCATCCAGCGCTGACATTAATGTCTCAGCAACAAATACCCCTCCATAAGGGCCAAAGTGGCCACTCTTATTTGGAAGATCATAAACAGTCACTATTTTCTAACTCCTTGCATGAAAGCAGAAATCTTTTCTTCATCTTTTATACCCTTTGTAGCTTCCACACCACTCGATACATCAACAGCCCATGGTCGCGTTTTTTTTATTGCCAACGCCACATTACCGGGGTGCAGACCACCAGAAAGAATCAAGGGCAAAGGTAAATATTGAGGAATCAAATTCCAATCAAACACATGACCCGTTCCACCTGGCATACTTGCTGTATAGGTATCAAGTAATAAACCTTTAGCACTACGATAACGATCTGCATATTGTAACAAATCTATGCCATCCTTGACTCGAATAGCTTTAATATAAGGTTGCAAAAATTGATCACAGAATTCTGGTGACTCGTCACCATGAAATTGTAATAAGTTTAAATCCGCAATGGTGGCAGTCTCTTTGACCCATTCTTGGGAAGGATCAACATAAACACCCACCTTACTCACAAACGGGGGTAATGTTGCAGTAATTTGGCGCACCGTATCAGGTGTAACATAACGTGCACTCTTGGGCCAAAATACAAAACCTATTGCATCTGCACCTAATCGTGCAGCTAATAATACATCTTCAAGACGGGTAATTCCGCATACTTTGACACGAACTGACATATCTGTTGAATCGCCCCGACTTTTTCGGAGACTATTTAGTTTGAGTAAGCTGTATCAGCTGACTCCTCGATTTATTGATAATATGCTATTTCAAATTCTACCGGTGGAATATTTCCAATCAGATCCAGTAACCGACGGTTGTTGAACCAATCAATCCTCTCCAGATCCACTTTCTCTATATTGCGCCAGGGGCCGCCATGCAGTATGACTTCTGTTTTTGTATAAGTCATTGATTGTTTTAGCCAGTGCATTGTCATAAGAATCACCAACACTGCCAACGAAGCATCAATATTTGCTTCAGCCAAACGCTCCGAATAGCAAATCGACAGATATTGGCTACCCCTCTCACTGTAATGAATCAATCCCTTGGTTTCCTGGCGTGACCACAATGCTTGCTCCAATGCATCGAACGCCAGCTCTGTATGCAATGAGAGACTGACGCGCCAACCAACAATATGCCGACGCCTTGCGCAATATCTCATTTGCGCGCTTTAATTCTCGATTATCACGCTCCAGTTGTTTGGATCTTTCACGATCGATCCGAGCTTGACATGCTGCCTCGAACACCCTGATCTATTTCTGATTGGCGAACCCAGGTACGCAGCGTTTCGGCTGCACAGCCTATCGGCGCTATCGATACCCATTGCGACTCATACTCCTTCTGGCGTTCATGCTCCAGCCGGATAGCCCGTTCCCGCACCTCTGGTGAATATCTTTCTTTATGACCCTATCCTCTCAAATAATAGAGTCTCCTGTAAACCCAGGGTGATTCATGTTGATACTAGAAAAGGAAAGCTTACACCAACTAATGGAGGTACTTTTATTTTGAATCCAATTTAGGATGCTTGTCCTATCGAATTATACGCGGAAGGCATGCATTAAGCGGAGATTCAACAAAATCAGGTAAAGACCATACAGGGTCATAAGTAACCCCCGCCAAATATAGCCCAGCTGCTGAAAAAGTGGGCGCAGCAAATGTTCTATCACAATCTTTTAATAAGGCTTGTATCCATTCAGGCGCGTGTTTTCGTTTACCCACATACACAAGACAACCCACTATATTACGCACCATGTGTTGCAAGAAAGCATTGGCACACAATTCAAAAATAAGTAGATTCTCTTGGCGATAAATTTCCAGTTTGGTAAGCGTACGTATCGGAGATTTTGCCTGACATGCTGCAGCACGAAAAGCTGTAAAATCGTGTGTTCCTAGAAACATACTCGCGGCAGCCTGCATTTGTTCCAAGTCAAGCGGCTGATGCAACCAGCCAACTCTTTGATGGTGAAGACCTGGTCGAACAGGATGATTCAATAAGCAATAAAGATAACGACGCTCACTAGCACTGTAGCGAGCATGAAATTCATCTGAAACCTCAGATGCCCATAATACAGCAATATCATGAGGTAGAAACGCATTAACACCACGAACCCAAGCATTTAATGGGCGCTGTACCAGCGTATCGAAATGAACGACCTGGTAAAGTGCATGCACGCCTGCATCAGTACGGCCAGCGGTAACAACACGAATATTGTCACAAGCAATCTTTGATAGTGCTACTTCAAGCGTATCTTGAACCGACCCACCATTTGGTTGGCTTTGCCAACCACAATAATGACTGCCATCGTATTCTAATACCAATACGATTCTCACAAGAACACAATCAACATCTCAGGATCAACAAGTTTAATTACCCAGGAAACATAGATAAATAACAATCACAAAATTTATTATAAATTTTCAAGTATTGTTTTTGCTGTTTCCTGTTGTTCTGCGTCACCTTCGCGCATGACCTCTTCGAGAATTTCCTTGGCACCTTCTTTATCGTCTAATTCCTGATAAGCTTTTGCCAGATCAATCTTTGTTGCAACTTCTTGCCAATGCTCACTCTTTTTTGCCGGATCTGTTACCGCTTCATTGGTTTCTTCTTCTGTGTCAATAGATGGGACATGTGTATCATCCATATCCAAATCAATATCGTCTAAACTTAAAGATGGAATTTCTGCGGCATCTGAATCAGATACGCCCTGATCCTTCTCTGCTTCACCAGGCACGTCAATATTCATATCCAACGCTTCATTTTCCTCAGATACGGGTTGATTAGGCTGTTCTTCAGCATCCCCTAAATCAATTTCAAATTCGTAATCTTCCTTATTACCTGTCTCTTCCGAAGCTTCAGAATTATCTGATAAATCAGTCGCATCCAGATCAACGTTTTCTTTAATTGCTTCTTCAGCGGCTTCTTCTATTGGTAATTCCGGAGCTGTGAGCGATTCAATTTGATCTGAAGCAGACTCAGACTCAGCTTTCTCGACCTGCCCTTGAGGAGCCTGGTCATCAGCCGAATCACCCAAATCAAATTCAATTTCGTTGTCAGACTCAGATGGATTCTCAGACCAATCATCCGCTATATCAGATTCAGGTTCATTCTCTGGCACATTACTCTCTGTTTCACCAGATGTGTCATCTAAATCTAATTCAATTTCACTACTGGGTTCAGATGAATTTTGTAACATATCTTCGGAATTATCTAGCGAATCTGCTACAGTATCACTCACCTCACTGGCATCATCATCATCAATCACATTTTCTTCTGGAAAAAAGTCTGTACCTTTATCAGCATCATCATCCGCCACCTCAGGAGTTTCAGATATTTCGGTCTGCGATAAATCGACAGTATCAAATTCTGACAAAGTAGTATTTTCATCAGTTTGCGCACCTTCTTCTTGATCAAGTGAAGCAATGGAATCAGTGGCAGCGACTGATGCCATCTCGTTATGTGCAGGTGATGACAAATCATCAAAATCAATATCATCTGCATCTACTTCACTTTCAGCTTTTCTGCGTCGACTAATGAATAAACCAAGTATTCCCAACATCAAGAAACCGAGCGCACCACCAACATACGCGATATTCTCCATGACTGTATTGATTAATTGATCCATCCAAGAAACTTCAGCCTCAGCTGGCTGAATCGGACTGATAACAGCTTTTTCTACAGGATCACTTACTGAAAGATCAGGTATTACAACGGATTCCTGTTCAGTAGTTGAATCTGCAAGTAAATCGGATACAGGCTCAGAAGGCAAAGTCGTTACGGCAATGGATTCAGATTCTGTGACGTCATTAACTTCAGATTCAGTGATAGCTTCAGTTTCTGGTGCCAACTCTGCCTGCGTTTGTGCCTGTGCTAAAACAGGATCTTTTAGTTCCAAAAGCCGCTGCAAATTCTCAATGCTCTTTTCCAGCATTGCCACACGTTCATTGGCTTCCTTTAATGCCAAATTACGTGCAATGGAGTCTTCTTCCATCATACGCAGACGTGCCAATGTTGTATTATTAGCCTCACTCTGAGCATCATGCTCCCCGCCAGAAAGCCTCAATACCTCCTTGGGTGACTCCTGAACGGCAACCGTTTCATCTCCTACTGTCGTAGTTATTTGGCCCGCATCTACTTGTGCACGCGTTTCTTGCGTCTGAGATTCCCCTGTTACCTGAGCCAGTTTATCTCGGTAACTATGCCAATCAGCAACTTGCACTTTTATTTCCGCTTTAGCTTCCCGCTTATCAATCACAGCCACTTCACTACTATTCGGTACACGCAGTATTACGCCGACCTTGAGTAAATTCATATTGCCTTCAATAAAGGCATCACGATTTGCACGATACAGCGCAACCAGCATCTTATCGAGATCGGTCCCATTTGGAGAAACCTGATGAGCAATGTCAGATAGCGTATCACCGCGACTAACAGGACCGTATGTATCTTTCGCCTGTTCGACGATCACAGGTTGTGATGCGGGAAAACTTGAATCATCGACCTGCTTTATCGGTTGTGAGACAGGATCTGCTGGTGTATCTAATGGTGTAGGCTTGACAGCAACAGGTGCTGGTCTAAATGTTGGCGCAACAGGGTCAGGTATATTGGTATCTACTGGATCCAGCAATACAGTATATTCGCGCAATAAACGCCCTGATGACCAACTCAGCTCCATTAACATATTCAAAAAAGGTTCATTGACCGACTGCTGTGAAGTGATCTTGATATATGGATCACCATTTGCACGGGGTTCAATTGAAATTTTGAACGTGGAGAAAAAAGACGCGTAATTAATGCCTGCTTGTTTAAATGCTTCAGGCGAAGCCAGGCGCGCCGCTAGAGAAGGAATCTCATTATTATTGACTGAAACCAGGTCTATTTCCGCTTTAAGCGGTTGCCCCAATGCAGAATTAAGCGTTAATTTACCAAGTCCCGCAGCATAAGTAGCCCATGATGACATCAAAATGATTACAAATAAGCATACTCTAAAAGAAGATTTATACACAGAGATACCCTCTCTAGTTCTTGGGAAGATGAAAGATGCTAGGCTAGCATACACAGTATTAACGTAAGCTGAGATTATGCCTTGTATTATATACTAATTCATTTAAATTGACCTTTGGTCAAAAAAGGGGTCATAACTTCTGTCGCCGATTATTGGTAAATTTTAGATGGCGTATTATTGCTCCACGAGAATTCGCAACATTCTTCTCAGCGGTTCTGCTGCGCCCCAAAGTAACTGATCTCCCACCGTAAACATGGATAGGTATTCGCCACCCATGGCTAATTTACGTACTCTTCCAACAGGTATTGATAAGGTTCCAGTAACGGCAGTTGGCGTTAGTTTCTTGATAGTAACTTCCCGTTCATTCGGCACAATTTGTACCCATTGGTTAGAATTAGCGATAATATCTTCCACTTCATCCAGCGGAACATCTTGTTTTAATTTGATTGTTAACGCCTGACTATGACAACGCATTGCGCCAACACGTACACAAATTCCGTCTACAGGAATCTGTTTCTCATTCTGTCCAATAATTTTATTTGTTTCAGCCTGACCCTTCCATTCTTCACGACTCTGTCCATTCGCAACAGCCTTATCTATCCAAGGAATTAAACTACCTGCTAAGGGTGCACCAAAGTTTTCAATCGGAAATGCTTCATCACGTAATGTCTCGGCCACTTCGCGGTCAATATCCAGTATGCTAGAAGCTGGATTATCTAATAAATCTTTAACCACCTGATGTGCAGCACCCATCTGTTGGAGTAATTCACGCATATTCCGTGCACCTGCACCAGATGCTGCTTGGTATGTCATGGCATTCATCCATTCCACCATATTTTTTTCAAACAAACCACCTACCGCCATTAACATCAAACTAACGGTACAATTGCCACCAATATAATTCCTCACCCCATCATGCAGCGCTTGCTTGATAACAGGCATATTAACAGGATCCAGTACAATGACAGCATCTTGTTCCATGCGTAAGGTGGAAGCCGCATCTACCCAGTATCCCCGCCAGCCAGCTTGACGTAATAGAGTAGAAACTGCAGTTGTATAATCCCCACCTTGACAAGAGATAATAATATCCATTGCCCTAAGCTCGTTTATATCAAAAGCATCCTTGAGTAATGGTACTTCCTGATTGATATCTGGGCCCATACTCCCCATCTGAGAAGTCGTAAAGAACACAGGCTCTATCAACGAAAAATCTTTTTCCTCACGCATACGCTGCATCAGTACTGAACCGACCATACCACGCCAGCCTACAAAGCCAACTCGTTTCATTTGATTATCATGAATTCTAATAGTTAAATACTGCTAAAATATTTTAATACTGAATAAAGTAAAATACAAAACCCTAACTCAATAACTTTATAGGTTTGCCAACACAGCATCGCCCATTGCCACCGTTCCAACATTATTCATACTTGGCCCATCAATATCATCAGTACGAAAACCTTTTGCTAGAACCTTTTTAACTGCATTCTCAATGCGCTGTGCTTCATCTTCCTGATTAAAAGTATAACGTAGCATCATCGCAACTGAGAGAATTGTTGCCAAAGGATTAGCCTTATCTTTACCGGCAATATCAGGTGCTGAACCATGTATGGGTTCGTACAACCCCTTACTATTTTCATCAAGAGATGCCGAAGGCAGCATGCCAATAGAACCCGTCAGCATAGAAGCCTCATCAGACAATATATCTCCAAACATATTTCCCGTCACGATGACATCAAACTGTTTAGGTTCACGTACCAGTTGCATTGCTGCATTATCAACCAGCATATGCGAAAGTGTTACATCAGGATAATCTTTTGACGTCTCAATAACCACATCACGCCATAGTTGTGTACATTCCAGGACATTCATCTTGTCGACTGAACATAGTTTACGATTCCTTTTACGTGCTATCCGAAAAGCAACCTGTGCAATCCTCCGTATCTCAGTCTCACTATATACCATGGTATTGAACCCAACCCGTTGCCCATCACGCTGTTCTATTCCACGTGGCTCGCCAAAATATATATCTCCAGTAAGTTCACGCACAATCATAATATCTAATCCAGCGACTACTTCAGGCTTCAAACTCGAAGCACTAGCTAATTCAGAATACAGAATCGCTGGACGCAAATTAGCAAACAAATTAAGTGCTTTACGGATACTCAGCAAGCCACGTTCCGGGCGTTGTGGCCGTGGTAGTGTATCGTACTGCGGACCGCCCACCGCACCCAGCAATACAGCGTCAGCATCTGCAACTAGCCTGCGTGTGGCTTCAGGAAAGGGCTCACCCGTTGCATCAACAGCACAACCACCCAGCAAACCTGACTCCAACTCAAAGTCCAACCCATCTTTTTTTAATAACATCAACACCCGTATCGCTTGTGCAACGATTTCAGGGCCAATGCCATCACCAGCCAAAACTGCTATTTTCATATCTCGTATCTAAACCAATAAATATTCTTCACATAAATAGCCATGGCTGCTCCACTCGTCGCTTCTGCTCAAACTGTTTAATTTTATCTACATGTTGCAATGTCAATCCGATTTCATCCAAGCCATTCAACAAACAGTGTTTGCGGAAAACATCCACATCGAAGCCAAAATTCTCGCCGTTTGGCGCTGTCACTGTCTGATTTTCTAAATCCACTGCAAGACAATACCCCGCTGCGGCCTTTACGTCAGCAAATAATTTATCCAAAACATTTGCATCCAAAACAATTGGCAACAATCCGATCTTAAAGCAGTTATTAAAAAAGATATCAGCGAAACTGGGAGAAATAACCACATGAAAACCATAGTCTTGAAGCGACCAGGGCGCATGCTCACGGCTTGAACCACAACCAAAATTAGCACGTGCCAGTAATATTTGTGCACCCTGATAACGTGGCTGATTCAGAATAAACTCAGGATTAAGTTTGCGCTGAGACACATCCATACCCGGCTCACCATGGTCAAGGTAGCGCCATTCATCAAATAAATTCTGACCAAATCCTGAACGTTTTATAGACTTCAAGAATTGCTTGGGGATGATCGCATCCGTGTCCACATTAGCACGATCCAACGGTACCACAAGCCCTTTAAACGAATGAAATTTTTCCATTAATAATACTTACTCAGCAGACCGCTCAATTGCTTCACCGCCTTTTTGCACATCCTTGCCCAGCCCTGCCATCGTATTACAAGCAGACAAGAATAAAACAGCAACCATTGTGATCATTATTGGTAATATTTTCATAGTCATTCTCCTTTAAAAAAGTACAACACCAAGAGTACGCAACTTTTTCAAAACTAACTCAATTCTCTAACATCAACAAAATGTCCGGCTATAGCTGCTGCTGCTGCCATCGCAGGACTAACAAGATGGGTTCGTCCACCAGGCCCTTGCCTCCCCTCAAAATTACGATTAGATGTCGAAGCACAGCGCTCGCCTGCAGCCAACCGATCATCATTCATGGCCAGGCACATCGAGCATCCGGGCTCACGCCATTCAAATCCTGCTGCTTGAAAAATTTTATCAATCCCTTCTTGTTCGGCTTGCGCTTTCACCAAACCAGAACCTGGCACAACTAGAGCCAACATAATAGATGAAGCCACGTGTTTGCCTTTGACAACTTGCGCAGCTGCGCGTAAGTCTTCGATACGTGAATTTGTACAAGAACCAATGAATACTTTATCTAAAGAAATCTCATTGATGGGTGTGTTGGCATTTAAACCCATGTATTTCAGCGCTTGTTCCATATCATGACGCTTGATCTCATCTGAGATCTGGGCTGGATCAGGTACAGTACCATCAACAGTGGTCACCATTTCTGGCGAAGTACCCCACGTTACCTGTGGCTTAATCTGTTCTGCGTCGAGTGTAACAAGATGATCAAAGACTGCATCCACGTCACTGTGTAAACTGCGCCAATAATTAACAGCTTGACTCCAACAATCACTTTTTGGCGCAAAAGGGCGTCCCTTAATGTATTCGATAGTGATGTTGTCCACTGCAATCATCCCTGCACGCGCACCCGCCTCAATTGCCATATTGCACAATGTCATACGCCCTTCCATAGAAAGCGCACGGATTGCACTACCCATAAATTCAATGGCATAACCTGTGCCACCGGCTGTACCAATTTTACCAATAATAGCCAGCGCAATATCCTTGGCGGTAACACCCAGACCAAGTTTTCCTTCTACAGAAACTTGCATGGCTTTGGCTTTTTTCATCAGCAAACATTGGGTTGCCAGAACATGCTCAACCTCTGAGGTACCGATACCAAACGCAAGACAGCCAAAAGCACCATGAGTGCTGGTATGTGAATCACCACAGACCACGGTCATACCCGGCAGTGTCGCACCTTGTTCTGGGCCAATGACATGAACAATACCCTGACGCAAATCACTCATTTTAAATTCTGTGATCCCTAATTCATCACAGTTCTGATCCAATGTGTCGACTTGCAAACGAGAAGTGGGGTCACTAATGCCATGACCACGATCAGTAGTTGGCACATTGTGGTCAGCGACTGCAAGAATTGAATCCAAACGCCAAGGTTTACGTCCAGCCATCTTAAGGCTTTCAAATGCTTGGGGACTGGTCACCTCATGCACTAGATGCCGATCAATATACAACAGCGCCATACTGCCAGGCTCATCAGATTCCGTATGAACCACATGTTGTTGCCAAAGTTTGTCGTATAGTGTCTGCATCGTATCGTTGTCAGATTTCAAAGAGAATCTGGAATTATTACATAAAGCGGCGGCAAGAAATAGACCAAGCCACCTCAATCTATGCACTACTTAAGATTTTATATACAGGGTTACCAACGCTAATCCTAGAAAAGCCGCTACAGCACTGATAGTAAATGTCATATCTGCTCCCAACCATTCCCAAGTATAACCACTGAAAATACCACCTAATGTACCACCAATACCGAATGTAATACTGGTGTAAATCGCTTGTCCCTTGCCTTGATGACGACCCTGAAAGAAATAATGCACAACCATCATGGCAGCAACATGATGCGTACCGTATGTCGCTGCATGCAAAATTTGCGCAAACAATAAAACAGCCACCCATTCCACACCCCACCCAATCATTAAGAAACGTAGGATAGCGCAAGCAAAGCTAAAGATCAGAATCAACTTCAAACTAAATCGTCGTATCAACCATGGCATGAGGAAGAATACCCCGATCTCACAGATTACTCCGATTGCCCAAAGCCAGCCAACAAATCCTTTATCGTAGCCATATTCAACCAAGTAAATTGAGTAAAATGTATAGTAAGCACCATGTGCAAACAACATCAACAAACTGGCTATTAAAAAAGCGAGTATCTCAGGGCGGAAACAAATTTGTCGTACTGAGTGATTATCAGTAACATGAGTAACTATTTCGGCTTCAGGTATACGATATGAAAAAATAACGATGCCTAATTTAAATCCCAGCACAGCCCAAAGTAACCAAGTAATATCGACCACATCCAACAGATAGCCAATTCCCACAACTGCCAAAATAAACCCAAGCGATCCCCAGGAACGAATATGTCCATATTGATTCGCATTATCACCCAGATGAGACAACGTAATGGCCTCGATCAACGGTAATGATGCACTCCAAAAGAAACTCAGGAATAGCATCACTACGAAAATCCAGGCAAATGATTCACCCAAAAAGACCCCGCAATAGCTGATTAACCCCGTGATTGCTGCCAACTGCACGATGAATGCCCGTTTACCTGTATGATCAGCAAGCCAACCCCATGCAGCCGGTGCAAAAATACGAGTCACCTGCAACAGCGACATCAACACCCCAATCTGCAAAGCGCTAAATGAAAGCGATTGAAGATATAGACTCCAATAGGGTGCAAACGCACCAATAAACGCAAAGTGAAAAAAATAAAAACCAGAAAGGCGCCAATACGGAAGCGAATGCATCAAATATGCTTTATTTTTAAAAAAAGGTATAGGGAAAATGGCATTATTAAATCTAAAGCAACATTTACACACTACAGTTTCTATCTTGAATCTATTTGCAAGAGATACACCGAGTTATTCTGAGTCAGATAGATTACGAGATAGAATTTTTCATTTCAAGGTAATGATTACGAGTAATAACCAGCCATTCTATTACTAAGACGCAACGATAAAATAAAAGATTTTGGCCACTAGATAGCGGTTCATGAATATATCAACGCATTCTTAGCTCAATTGATAAATGGCGCTGTACTTTTTTCTGAGATAATTAATAAAATAATCTGGGTTAAGCGATTCACCTGTTACCCTTTGAATCAACTCTTGCGGTGTATAAAGTCTGCCTTGACAGTGAATTTTCTCGTTTAACCAGCTCTTTATTGGTAGAAAATTTCCAGTCGCGATATTTTTTTCTGTATCAGGTAGCTCATATAGCATGGCCTGATAAAACTGACACGCATAAATTGCTCCTAACGTATACGAAGGAAAGTAACCAAAAGCACCACCACTCCAATGTGAATCCTGCAAAACACCCAAACTATCTGTGGGTGGTTTGATGCCGAGATATTTCAACATCATCTCATCCCAGATATCGGGTAAATCATCAACAACCATAGAACCATCAAATAAACCTTTTTCAATCTCATAACGCAAAATAATGTGCAAGGGATAAGTCAATTCGTCCGCCTCAACACGAATAAAGCCTGGCTGGCAGGTATTGATTGCCTGATACAGTAAATCAGCAGATGCGCCTTGCAGATTATCTGGGAATGTAGCACGAATCGTTTCGAAATAATGGGCACAGAAATACTTGCTTTGTGCAATCATACGTTCCCAAAATAATGATTGGGATTCATGAACACCCATAGTCAATGACTCAGACACGGGCAAATCGCGTCCTTCCAACATACGCCCCTGTTCGTAAAGGCCATGCCCGGTTTCATGTATAACCGCATACAATGATTCAATAAAATTACTTTCTTTATACCGTGTGGTAATGCGTACATCAGTGGGATGCCCTCCGCCGCAAAAAGGATGTACGGAAACATCCATGCGTCCCTGATCAAATTGAAAACCCATATCCTTGCTAATCTTGCGAGCCAAAGATTCCTGTTTATCTACAGGAAAGATACCCTGTAGAAATGAGGTCTCAGGCTGAGTGCGCTGGTCTTGAATAGATTGTATGAGTGGAATCAGCTCCATTTTCAAACGTTCAAATATAGGCGTTATTTCAGCCATTGAGGTGCCACGCTCAAAATTATCCATATTGGCATCATAAAGTGCCAAGTCTGGAAACACACACTGTGCCCATTCCTTTTTTAATTCAATAAAATGTTTTAGTACAGGCGCAAAGTTTGAGAATTTATTCTCTTGTCGTGCTGCAACCCAGATAGAATGGCTACGAGAACCTAATTCAGCCATCTCTTTCACAAGCCTTTTGGTAACTTTGGTCTCCAGGTCAAAATCACGTTGCGCCTCACGGATATTGCAAGCTTGCAATACATCAAAACAGCTTGGATCTTCTTCTTTTAGCGCAACCAAGCATTCGCCGAGAAGCGGATCTGTCATACGTTCATGAATGACACCAGCCAGTGTAGAAATCTGTTGCGCACGGGCTTCCGAAGCACCGGCTGGCATCACAACTTCTTGATCCCAACCCAGCGTACTCATTACGCCATTGAGCTGAGAGATTTCTGACAATTTTTCAATTAGATTCTGATAATTGATACTGCTAGCTGTTTTCATTCCTTACTCAAATTTATTTTAATGAGCTTATAATAAATGATTGTATAAAAGAAGAAAACAATCTAGCTGGAATATTGCACGATGAATTGCCCCAACTTTCCGAAGACTATTTGGTTTGAGTAAGCTGTATTAGATGACTCCTCCATTTGTTGATAATATGCCATTTCAAATTTTACCGGTGAAATATGTCCAATTGACTCCAATAGACGACGGTTGTTGAACCAATCAATCCACTCCAGGTCCACTTCGTCTATATTGCGCCAGAGGCCGCGATGCCATATGACTTCTGTTTTTTATAAGTCACTGATTGTTTCAGCCAGTGCATTGTCATAAGTATCACCAATACTGCCAACAGAAGCATCAATCTTTGCTTCAGCCAAACGCTTCGAATAGCGAATTGACAGATATTGGCTACCCATATCACTGTGATGAATGAATCCCTTGGTTTCCTGGCATGACCACAATGCTTGCTCCAGTGCATCGAGTGCCAGATCTGTTTGTAATGAGAGACTGACATACCAACCAACAATATGCCGTGCATTCCAAGCTACTTTAACAGCCGTTCAACTGTACAACATGCAACGCGAATACTTTCTCGTAACAGTTGCCACCATACTTTGTTAACGCCATAGACTTTGAAGTTGCTTCCATACACGTTGTCTATCGCATTCAAGTGCCTTGTCTCGCTTGACGCGATCAGGGAATCGGTCAGGATTCCGTTCACGCGCTTTGTGTTCATAGTAGTTCGACTGGGCGATGTGAACTTGTCTGCAGATCGACTCGACCCCGTACTGTTCTTTATGCTGATCAACAAAAGCACGGTCACTTCGGTGGCGGTCGAGCTTCGCCTGGGCAAAATATGCCGACGACTTGCGCAATATCTCATTTGCTCACTTTAATTCCCGATTATCACGCCTTAGGTGTTTGAGTCGTTCACGATCCGGGCGTGACATGCCGCCTCGAATACCCTGTGTTTCTGATTGACGAACCCAGGTGCGCAGCGTTTCGGCTGCACACCCTATCTTCGGCGCTATCGATACCATCGCCGCCCATTGCGACTCACACTCTTTGGGCCTGTCGCGTAATTCAATTGTGAGTGTATTTTCGTACAAAGGAGACTAT
>CAXBGL010000046.1:0-16983 GCA_963975255.1 uncultured Nitrosomonas sp.
AGTCTCCTTTGTACGAAAATACACTCACAATTGAATTACGCGACAGGCCCAATATCTGCATGACCTTAGAAATACAACAGCATGACTGAACATGAAAGACGTGAGCAAGCGTCAGAAAAGCTGAATGCCGTAGGATTGGGTGACCGGCTAAATTACAAACCAGAACAACTTTCTGGGGGACAACGTCAGCGCGTTTCGGTTGCAAGAGCCCTAGTGGGAAAACCCAAAATCGTTCTCCCTGATGCACCGACAGCATCTTTGAATAAACAAAGTGGTCAGGAAGCCGTCAGCATTTTGAAAAAATTGGCTAAAGAATTCGGCGCAACAATACTTCTGGTGACACATGATTACGGCATTCTGGATATTGCCAATCGAGTCGTTAAGCTGGAAGATGGTGTGATTAGAAATGCTTGAATCACTTATTCATGATTTTTTGCTTATTCTTAAATATCTTTGTAAATAAATTGGAGAAATTAACACAAACTCAGGAAAAACAACCATTTTATACTCGTCTTCTATCTAGCTGCCTCATATCAATGGAGTAAAATCATGCTTTGCAGTAGAATTATGCACAAAACAGATTCAAAAATATTCCTTGGTTTTATACTTAGCTGGACAGCAGAAAGGATCAAGTAGTGAATGATAACCTAACAAAACAATTGCGTTTTTGTAACACTTTACCAAGTCTGCCAGCAGTTGCGCTTAAAATCATTGATCTAGCCAATGATCCCGATGCGGATATAAACAAAGCTTGTCAGTATATTTCACTTGATCCTGCGCTTGCTGCAAAAATACTTAAGACGGCAAATTCACCCTTGTATAAATCACGGCGCTCTGCTAGCAATATACGCCAAGCCGTCAGTATACTGGGCACACACGCAGTAACCGTCATTGCACTGTCATTTTCACTGGCAACCTCGTTAATGAAACAAACTGGCCAATATCATGCTGCTTTCGACAATAATGCTTTCTGGCGCCGTTCCATTGCGTCTGCGCTAGCCTGTCGCGCACTGGGAGAAAAACTGGGACTAAAATCGCCAGATGACTTATTTCTTGCTGGACTGCTTCAGGACATTGGCATTCTTATATTTAGCACTATGATGCCAGAAGAATATGAACCAGTTTTTACTTCTACGTCTGATCATGATCTTTTACTTAGAGCTGAACGTAAAACATTTGGTGCCGGACATGATGAGCTCGGACACGCGCTTTTAAAGAAATGGCACCTTCCAGATTATATTTCTATGGCATGCCTAACTAGCCACAGTCAACCAACACCAAAAGAAATTGAACCAAGCCTATTTGCTTGTGTTGCCGCATCTGGCCATATTGCAGATTATTTTCTAAATCCTGGCGAAACCGGAAAGATTACCGCAGCAACTCAATCAGCACAATCCTGGCTTGGCTTTGACAGTGTAGTGTTAATGGATGTAATTGACATTATGGCAACTGGGTTGATCTCTATTGAGGATATATTTGAGATCTCAATTCATAACCCAAAAGAGCTTTCAGGAATCTTGTCTGAGGCCAAAGAATTACTACAAATACAAAGCTTATCTAAAGTTAAGGAACTAGAAGAAAAATCCCAGCATGACGGACTCACGGGTGCTCGTAATCGAGGATACTTTGATGAAACGCTAAAACGCGAATTTTATCTTTCCCTCCAACACGCCTTGCCCCTTACCGTTGCGATGATTGATCTTGATCATTTTAAGAAAGTTAATGATACTTATGGACACCCTGTCGGTGACGCACTGCTAATCACGACGGTAAGAACAATTCTTAGTCAGATCCGTCAAGACGACACGTTAAGCCGCTATGGCGGAGAAGAATTTGCTCTAATCTTACCTGGCTCGACATTACTCTCTACCAGAAAACTTTTATTACGTCTGAAAGACAGCATTGCGGCAATCTCACATAAACTCGAGGATGGTCGAACTGTCAATGTAACGGTATCTATCGGTTTCGCAACAACTATGGATAGCACCGCAAACTTTGAAAAGCCAGACGACTTAATAAAAGCTGCTGATCTGGCACTTTATGCTGCCAAACACGCCGGCCGTAATCAAATTATAGAGTGGAACGATTCACTTTTAAAAAAGAACCTTAAATCTTTGACTACTCCATGAATCTGATTATTCAGGGATTAGAAGTTGAGAACAGTGACTTAAGAGCACTGGCTAAACTTTCAAATGCAACACAAATCGAACGTATCACCGGTCAAGCATTTCGTCTAGTTAACGCCAAACAGCAAAAAGACATTGTGGAATACTGCATTGAGGCCAGTTTAGACTTTGCTTTTGTAAATCATTCCATGCGACTTACTGATTTTGGTTTGGTTGCGATGGATATGGATTCGACACTGCTTGCTATTGAATGCATAGATGAAATTGCCGATATGTGTCATGCCAAGCCACAGGTAGCAGCAATCACGCTCAGAACTATGCGTGGTGAATTAAGCTTTGCTGAGAGTCTCACACAACGTACTGCGTTACTACAGGGCTTACCTCAAGATACGTTACAAAAGGTCTACGATAAACGCGTTCAATTAAACCCTGGTGCGGAAGAAATGTTAAAGCGATTCAAAACGGCTGGCCTTAAAACAATGCTAATTTCAGGTGGTTTTACTTTTTTTACCGATAGAATTAAAACAAAATTAGGACTGGATTATGCTGCTGCCAACACACTGGAGATTAAAGATAACAAACTCACTGGAAAAGTAACAGGAGAAATTATCGGTGCACAAGAAAAAGCGGAAGTATTAAAGCAAGTATGTAATGACCTCGGTCTAAAACGAGAGCAGGTAATTGCTATTGGTGATGGTGCCAATGATTTGAAAATGTTGGCAGAATCAGGTATTAGCATTGCCTATCATGCAAAACCCATTGTACAAGAAAAAACCACATATACCATCAACCATGTTGGTTTGAATGGGGTGATTAATTTATTTAACTAATTCAAGTTGGCTTGCTTGCGATATAAAAGAGGAATACATAAAACAATCATCCCTATAACGATTTGAAATCTTGCATAGCCAACAGGCCGCTTGCTCCGATATTAATTTATTGTAAAATATGGAAAGTTTGATACAGTGCGATAAAGATGGACTAACCGTATAATACTCAAATAACAGTAAGCAGCTTCTCATTCAAAGAAAATAGAGAGAAATTAGCTACTTTAATTATTTTCGGTTAAAAACTCAGAAAAAGATGAATGCTTAAGACCTGGATTAAATGCATCAACTACGGAAAAATTTTTGCGTAAAATACACGGTATATCTAGTAACGAAACAGTGGCAGATTTAAGCTTTATCAAAGCTCCAAAAGGCGAATTACTCTCCTGAAAAGAATCCTGCATTTGTATTGCATGTGACCCTACCGTCTCAACCTGCATGACTTCATTTACTACAAACGCTAGCTGTACCTCTCCGTAACTACATACAATAACAGGTGCATCCAAATTATAAGATTCTGTAACACCCAGTCCCAACCAAATGCCTAAATCAATAACAGCAAGGTTCTTGCCACAATAGTTCACCCATCCAGATAGATAATCTACATCACTGGGTGCGTGTTGCAATTCCATTAATGGTAAAACACAATTGACATACTTAAGTTCAATTGCAAACTGCATTGCATGTGCGCATATAGGCAATATTTGACACGTTGAAATCGATACACCAGAAACATGCTCTGATGTCATTGTATCCAAACGTTTTGTTTGCTGAGTATCTATCATTGGTATTGCACTCAATTTCTGCATTCATTACATTCTTTAATACGCTATATTAACGTCAAAACTTCAGATTACTTAACCTCCATATGTATTTTCAGTTTCCATACCCTTTCAAATAGCAACTATTATTTCAATGTGCAGCCTTGTCTATACTGTCTAAACAACGACTGATCCAGTGACTTGTCAGTTTTTCCTGGACACTATTCTGGCGCAGGCGTGATGCCAAACCAGAAAAGTCAACCTGATCAAGTGGCTGATCTTGGTTGAAACATGAGAATATATATGTAATTTCTCCGGTTTCTGGATCCTTATGAGGCTGTAGACACTGCGCACAAATTTCCTTCATCATGCACTGCATTGGAGAATTAATCGAACCAATGGCAAAATGATCTGCTTTCAAGTAAGGCTTCAATTGGTTATGACGTGCAGCACCTACCGCCGCCATCATCCGATCAGAACCAATCGCAATAATACGATCAACTTCAGCTAATGAAATTGACTGAGCACCCAAATCACCACTTCCATATGCAATCATAGCCTGCACAATGTTGCCCACATAGCTCTTATCACCCGACCTAGATGGCTCAAATCCTGGAGACTCATCACAACACCACACAACGGTATCTGCTGCTGCTTCAATTTCTGCAACTTTATAGCGGTCAATAAGCTTTTTATAGCCAGCAAAATACAAAACTTTGGATCCTGCTGTGCGTGCCGCAGCACCGATGGAAAACAACACTGCGTTACCCAAACCGCCACCCACTAGCACCACGATTTCACCTGAAATAATCTCGGTTGGCGTACCAGTAGGGCCCATCAGCACAACAGGGTCACCCGGTTGGAGCGTAGTGCATAAATCTGCAGAACCACCCATTTCCAAAGCAATTAAAGATACCAATCCACGTTCAATGTCCACCGAAGCACCTGTTAGTGCAATACCTTCCATTGCCAGTCTTGTGTCTCCAGCTATAGTTGCTAAGGCACCATAATTCTGGAAGCGATAAAACTGCCCTGGATTAAAATGCTCTGCAGCTGTGGGGGCATGAACCACCACTTCTATAATATTGGGAGTCAGTCTCTCCACCTTATGTACTGTTGGTCGTAACTGCTGATTCATTTCTGCAAAAAACTGCTGTGTAGATTTAGTTGATGTAGGTGCGACACGACCTAATACACGACTCACCACTGGATAACCCTGCTTGGCGCTGGACATAGCTTTCACTACATTACCTGAATAAGACGGGTGCAAATCACCAAAAAAACTGATGAAACGACCGTCATGTCCATCCTTGTAGTGACTCAATAACACCATGGCTGTATCTGGTTTTGGATTTGCATGTGGTGGGTCAACAGGATTTCCCTCTTCATCACAGGCAGCAAAATAACGACCATTCAGTTTAAATGTTTTCTCATCCTCTCTAGCGAGTACCGTGTTCGGCTGAGTCCCGGCAGCAATCAGTACAGCACCAGCGGGTAATTCAGTTTCCCCTGTTTTTTGCCACTGCCCAGCCTCATCTAATTTTTGTACAGTAAACTGCACAGATCGAGCGTGCTCCCATTGATCAACATTTACACGTACTGGAGTAAGACCTTCGGCAAACCAGATGCCCTCTTCTAACGCTTTTTCAACTTCTTCGTGGTTGAGTGTATAGGAAGGGCTATCCACCAATCGTTTCCGATAGGCTATGGTAGCACCACCCCAAGACTGCAATAACTCTAGAATGCGTGGCGCACAATTTTCTTGTTCCGCAGCCTTGCGCTCAGCACGAATAGCATTCGCATGACTGAGAAAGCTATTTGCAATCTCCTGTTCTTCTGCATCCCATGCAGCACGAATGGTCGCTTCACCTTGGACAGCTACTAAAATTTCATAACGCTGAAGAAATTTTTCCACCTGGACAGGATAATAAGCCAATGCTTCAGTTGCGGTATCAATGGCGGTTAAACCACCCCCTATCACCACCACGGGTAAGCGCAATTGCATATTGGCAATCGAATCACTTTGTCCTGCACCCGTCAATTGCAACGCCATTAAAAAATCAGATGCCGCACGCACACCTCTTGCTAATCCATTGGGCAAATTAAGCACAGTGGGTCGCCCCGCACCTGCAGCGAGCGCAATGTGATCAAACCCCATGTCAAAAGCATCATCTGCCGTAAGTGTGCCGCCAAAACGAACCCCATCAAAAAGTACAAATTCTTCCCGTCGTTCCAGTAATAACCGAATCAACTTAAGAAAGTTTTTATTCCAACGCACGGTGATGCCGTATTCAGCAACACCACCAAAACCAGCTGGCATACGTTCATTTAAGTTTTCTTCCAATTCACTGGCATCTCGAATAGCCTTGAATGGAACACGCTCACCTCGTTTATTAACACCTGAAATATCCGCAGGCAATGGCTCTATCTTTAGCCCGTCAATACCCACGACTGTGTGACCTTCATTCATCAAATGATGTGCCAGTGTATAGCCTGCTGGCCCCATACCAACAACCAACACCTTACGACCCGTTGGGGACTTGGGTACTGGGCGATGTAATGAAAGAGGATTCCAGCGTGTCAACAAACTATAAATTTCATAGCCCCAGGGTAATTCCAGCACATCTTTTAAGGTCCGCGTTTCAGCTTGGGGAATATCGACCGGCTCCTGCTTCTGATAGATACAAGATTTCATACAATCATTGCAAATACGATGCCCCGTACCCGCACACATTGGATTATCCAGCACAATCATTGCCAAGCTGCCAACAGCGACACCTTGTGTCTTGAGCTTGTGAAATTCTGAAATGCGTTCTTCTAGAGGACAACCTGCAAGCAGTGCACCCAGTTCACTTCTTTTAAATGTAGGTAATTCATCTGGCGATTTTGATTTCTTTATCAATCCTTTGGAACAAGAATCTTTCCCTTGTTCATGGCACCAGATACAATAATTTGCCTCATCCAAAGCACCCACCAAATCTGTCCCCGTGTCGGTCAATTCAAAACCATTACGTTGACGCAGATGCCCCAATTTATGCACAGGGTACCCAGCTGAATTATCGGTATCCAATGACAATAAATGCCAAAAGTCCAATTTGGCTGGCGATTTAAATAAAATGCCGTCCTGACTATGCTGTTGTCCTGCTGGCGTTCTGAGTGCCCAGGCTGCATAGTGGACCGCCACCTTTAAGCGCGCTTCATTCTCCGCTTCATTTTCCAACCACTGCGTAACTTTGGTTGCAAAAACTAATTCGGAAAATGGCTCACCAAGTTCTGCAACCAATTCTTGTTCTAATGCTAATCCATCTATTTCCAATAGCTCTGCTTCTTTTACCTTACTCTTTGCCCGACGCTGCACAAATTGTCTTTTACAAAAATAAAGGGGGGCAAGCTCATGATGTCGAGCAGATAGTGCTTGTACTTCAGCCTCAATATCAAATAATTTAGCTACAAAATCTTCTAGCCAGGGTGCAATCTCAATCAATAAGGCAGATTCATCTTTCGGTTGCAAATCATCAGGATGCGTACGTCCATAAACCAACCGGGCAAACAACGATGCTTCCCCTTCTTGGAGAAATTCGAGGAATGCTTGATCAAGCTTTACCAAACCATCACGGCAATACAAGTCGGCCACAGTCATACCAAATTTAAGAACAGGCGCAACGGTCATCGCTTCTTGTGTAGGTTGAGTTGTTGAATCCAAATTTGTCATGATAAATTATTTAATTTTTATAAAATGTGATACATAGATTATTAGAAACTGGACTTTTTATTCGAGTCGCTTTCCGATAACTCGAATATACGATCGTCATCACTCCGTGATTTTCATTTGCTTGAAGCTGATCTTTAAATAGCTAGGATATTGCCAAAGGTACACTGATAGAAGTCACAAAAGACAAAACAAAGATAAAAAATTTTACCGCGTAAAAAACTGTCTCCACAGTGCTAACAAGCCTACATATTGACCCAAATATTCATGATATTAATTTAAAAACTAATATCACCCTTCCACCGAAGAAATCATCCCCGCAGCAACCGTATTATTAGTGCTTTCATCAATCACGATAAAGCTGCCCGTTGCGCGATTATGGATGTAGTCGTCACATACCAAAGGCTGTTGTACTTTAAGCCCTACTCGTCCAATATCATTCATTTGTAGCGTATCGACTGTCTCATGATTCATCGTATTGACGTCTACACGATAATCAATCCGATTAACTTTTGCCTTGATACTTCGTGTTGTATGTTTAACCAAATATTTACGTTTCGAATCAAGTGGCTGTTCTGAAAGCCAGCACAACATCGCGTTAAATTCATTTGTAACCATTGGGGTTTCACCAGACTTTACCAACAGATCACCTCGAGAAATATCCAAGTGGTCTTCAATAGTCAGTGTCACAGACTGCGGAGCAGAAGCCTGCTCTATAGGACCTTCATACATTACAATTTCCTTGATTTGCGACATTAGTCCAGATGGGAGTATCGTCACCGCATCTCCAACTCGAACTGAGCCTGACTCGATACGCCCCATATAACCACGAAAATCATGCATTTCTTTGGTCTGTGGTCGGCATACCCATTGCACTGGAAAACGAAAATCCTCAAGATTAATATCCTTATCAATAGGAACATTTTCCAGCACATCCATCAGCGTAACGCCCTCGTACCAAGGAAGTTTCTCGCCACGATCAACCACCATATCTCCATTTAGCGCTGACATAGGGATATATTCAATATTGTGTAAATTTAGTTTCTTTGCAAAGGCGGCAAAATCCACACATATTCGCTCAAATACTTCACGGGAATAATCTACCAGATCCATCTTATTGACCGCTACAATCAAATGTGGGATACCTACCAAACTAGCTAGAAAAGCATGACGACGCGATTGGGTCAGCACACCTTTACGCGCATCGATTAGGATAATAGCCAAATTAGCGGTGGAAGCCCCAGTAACCATATTTCGCGTATACTGCTCATGACCGGGTGTATCCGCAATAATGAATTTACGTTTGGGTGTGGCGAAATAACGATATGCCACATCAATCGTAATACCCTGTTCACGCTCTGCTTGTAATCCATCAGTGAGCAAGGACAAATCAACCCCTTCCATTCCACGCTTACGTGTAGTGTTAGTAATGGAACTCAACTGATCTTCAAAAATAGACTTTGAATCATGCAATAAACGTCCGATTAAAGTACTTTTACCATCATCCACACTACCAGCAGTAATAAAGCGCAATAACTCGGTCTGATCAAACGAAATTTTTTCAATTGCCGACATTTGGAACCCTTTAATAAATTCGTACCACCGCTGAATTTAGAAACAGATGTATTGAAAAACAAAGGGAGGAACAACTGAATTGACTGAACGCGGTGTTTTTTCAGCCAGTTAACCTTAACGATAATAATTATTTTAGAAATACCCTTCTTTCTTACGTAACTCCATAGAAGCATCTGATGTTTGATCATCCATGCGCGTTGCACCCCGTTCGGTAATACGCGTCATCGCAGTCTCAGCAATAATATCGTCAACATTTGCCGCATTTGATTCAACTGGACAGGTACAACTCATATCCCCTACAGTACGAAAGCGCACCATAACTTTCTCTGCTTGCTCTCCATCCTTGGGTTGCACCAAATGAGATACTGGCAACAAGCCTGCATCTCGTCGAATCACTTCTCGTAAATGTGCAAAGTAAATATGTGGCACTTCTAAATTCTCACGTGCAATGTATTCCCAGACATCCAGCTCAGTCCAGTTACTGATTGGAAATACACGAATATTCTCTCCTGGATGTGTCCGTGTATTGTATAGGTCCCAGAGCTCTGGGCGCTGATTCTTAGGGTCCCACTGACCAAACTCATCACGAAAGGAAAAGATACGCTCCTTAGCACGCGCTTTTTCTTCATCACGACGTGCGCCACCAATACACGCATCAAATTCTAGCTCAGAAATTGCGTCCAATAAAGTTACCGACTGAAAAGGATTGCGGCTCTGATTTTCCGAACGCAAGACCACTTTACCTTGCTTAATGGATTCTTCCATACTACGAACAATTAAGCGTTCACCCAATTGCTGCGCACGGCGATCGCGAAACTCGATAACTTCCGGAAAATTATGTTCGGTATCTATGTGCATCAATGGAAAGGGGAAGCGTCCTGGTCGAAAAGCTTTTTCAGCTAATCGTAACAACACAATTGAGTCCTTCCCACCAGAAAATAATAAAACAGGATTCGCACATTCGGCTGCCACTTCTCGCATAATATGCATGGCTTCACTTTCCAGCGCATCAAGATGGGTGAAGGGGTGATTGCTCATTCTCTTTCTCTCAACTTCAAAATTTATCAGTAATCTAAAAAGAAATTGTTTTCAAAAATCCAATTCTCAAACACATCATTTAATTGAATTTAGAATTTCTTTCGCCTATTTTAGTGGGATAACTTTGCCTGAATGTAACCCACATTCTTTACCTTCAGGATTTTCCCACCACCAACGTCCAGAACGGACATCTTCGCCTGGGGTGATCGCACGAGTACACGGTGCACAACCAATACTGGGATAATGACAATCATGCAGCTTGTTATAAGGCACATCATATTGATTTAGATACTCCCATACTTCAGCAAAGGACCACTCAAGCAATGGGTTAAACTTCTGCATACGATTATCAATATCATATTCCGATAACTTTAAATTACTACGTGTTGTCGCCTGCTCTCGACGTATACCCGTAATCCAAGCACGCTTTCCAAATAAAGCACGACGCAGCGGCTCCACCTTGCGGATATGACAACAACGCTTACGTAGTTCGACACTATCATAAAAACCATTCACACCATTTTGCGCCACATATTCTTCAACTTGTTTGACATTTGGAAAATAAATACGCAGTGGAACGCTGTATTGTTTACACACTGTCTGCATCAGGTCATATGTTTCTTGTGGCAAACGCCCTGTATCGAGACTAAACATCTCTATTTCAAGCTTATATCGATCAATAAGATCAGTCAGCACCATGTCTTCCGCCCCCATACTGTTGGCAAAAGCAACGGGCGTATAATCATGTGCCGCCTCTGTCAGAACAGCAACCACCTGTTCGATCTTTTGTTGCAACTCATCCATTTACAAACCTTTAGTGGAGCATCCCTTGCGCTGTACTCGACGAAACAAGGGTAATTTCTGATCCAACGAAGTTTGATAGACTTCAGAAAAATCAGTCAAACCCTTTAGTACATCCTGTATATCGCGGTCAGAACGCGGTGCAAATGCATCAAAACCAACGCGCTGCATGTAGAATAACTGGTCACGTAAAACATCACCAATCGCACGTAATTCACCCGTGTAACCAAGACGCGCTCGTAAATTATAAGCAGTAGAATAACCGCGACCATCTGAGAACTTCGGAAAATCAACAGCAATTACGGTAAATTTCTGTATATCATCCTTCAATACTTCAGGCCGTTCATCACTGGCAAACCATACACCTAAGTCAGTGCGTGACTGTAATGTATCTCGTTGCGCTAACCATACTTTAAGCGGAACAATTACCTTACCTGAAGCAACGGTTATATTTTCAGCCGTCTCGTCCTCACTCAGACGCAATACAACCCAATCATCATCGACTACCGTTTTGTTCTTAATAATCATCACTAAAACCTTCGGGAATAATAAGGAACTGAGTACTGTGCGGGCTCAACCAATGCAATATTAATATTGCGGTCTCTCACTTCTTCCAGCCCATCTTCGATATCTGTCGCGTACACATATTCCTTAAATGGTGCGGGACCAATCCTGCGAACCGTATCGATGAAGCGCTCAGCTTCATTGCGTTCACGCACATAAACTTGTAGTAGTCGGTCAATGACTTCAGGAACTTGATGAAAAGTGAATGATGGCCCAATTATTTTACCAATCGAACTGTTATTACCTTGCGCGCCACCTAATGACACCTGGTACCATTCATCGTGATCTTTTTTTTCGACGCCGGTGAATATGATTTTGTCCACAAGCATTGACACAACCCGATATATTCAATTCTATTTCACCAATATCGTGCTGAAAATCAATATCCTCAAAACGTTCTGCAATCAATTTTGCCAATGGTATCGAGCGCGCATTAGCCAATGTACAAAACTCTGCACCGGGACAACTAATCATATCAGTCAACAAACCAATATTGGGTGATGTTAAATCGTGTTTAGTGGCAGCTTGCCACAGATTAATAAGGTCGGACTGTTTGACATCTGCCAAGACCAAATTTTGTTTATGTGTAACCCGCAGTTCACCAAAACTAAAGCGATCTGCCAGATCAGCGATAGCGTCTAATTGTACCGCACTTGCATCGCCGGGTGCTTCGCCGGGTTTCTTCAGTGACAAAACAACACTCGCATAGCCAGGTATCTTATGTGACTTCACATTTTGTTGCGCCCAGTTGAAAAATGACCGATTTTCAGCTTTGAAAACGGCTAATCCCGCATCATCATCCGTTAATATTGCATAGGTCGGATCAGTAAAGTAGGTCGCAACACGATTTATTTCATCACTGGTCAATGTGCCGGGACCATCCTTGATATCAGCCCAATCTTCTTCAACCTGGCGCTTAAATTCTTCTATGCCCAGTGCTTTCACCAAAATCTTGATACGCGCCTTATAGATATTATCTCGGCGACCATATTGGTTATAAACACGCAAAATAGACTCAATATACGTCAATATATGCTGCCAAGGCATAAATGCACAAATTTCTTTCCCAATGATTGGGGTACGACCAAGTCCACCTCCAACCAGAACACGAAAACCAACTTCACCTTGTACATTTTTGGTAACAGACAAACCAATATCATGTGCAGCAATTGCGGCACGATCTTCTTTTCCACCACTAATTGCGATCTTGAACTTGCGTGGCAAATAAGCGAATTCTGGATGAAAGGTACTCCACTGCCGCATAATCTCAGCATATGGACGCGGATCAATCGCTTCATCTTGCGCAACACCTGCATATTCGTCACACGTAATATTTCGCACACAATTACCCGAAGTTTGAATTGCATGCATTTCGACAGAAGCAAGATCAGCAAGAATAGCCGGAGTATCTTCTAGTTTCAGCCAATTAAATTGCATATTCTGGCGTGTCGTAAAATGACCATAACCACGATCATATTTACGCGCGATATGTGCAAACATACGCATCTGTTCGGAAGATAGCATGCCATAGGGTATGGCAATACGTAACATGTACGCATGAACTTGCATGTACAAACCATTTTGCAATCTTAATGGGCGAAACTCATCTTCTGCCAATTCATCAGACAAACGCCGACGCACCTGTTCACCATATTGGGCGACGCGCTCATTAACAATTTGTTGGTCATATTGATCGTAACGATACATATTTAGATTCCTTCTATCTGCGCATTCATTCAAAGTACAGCATTAACATTAAATGTCTGTGTCTTAGACAATCTGCATACTGCAACATCCAATCGCCGCAACTTAAATTAGGCTATGTCACAATTAAATGTTGAATTTGATTTAATAATTCATAAAATCCTTATTAACCATGGACTTGATAGTCTCAATAATTAAAGTACAATTAGAGAGTTAACAAAAACCAATAGTTAATTGCGACATAGCCTTAAATTAACCTTCTGAATCAGAAAAATATTTTGATACGGGTAGCAACAGCGCTGCATCAAGTGGAAATTTAGCGCCATATTTCATTATATGCTCTACATCTTCATCTTCATCATGCCTTAATGCCGCGCCAATATAAGCATGAGTGCCCGTCACACCAACTACGACACCAATACGCCCACCACATCCATTGAACCATGTTACCTGTTTTGGTTTATTTTCTACATTTGTACTCATAAATACTCAATCCTTTTGCAACCTCTTTTCGGAAAAAAATGGTTCATTTGCACGTACCACCCATTTTCCACCTAAACATTCATAATCTAAATTACAAAAATGCCACATTACCATCCTGCGCATGGATGCACATATTTTTCAAAACACCCAACACTTATTCATCTTTATGCAATCAGCTTAATACCAATCAGAATCAAAAGCGTTGCTAGAATTGGTCTCAGTATCCGGTCTGGAATTCTTCCACCAATATGACTACCTATGTATATACCTGGCAACGATCCCAATAATAAGCTACCTAACAGATTAAAATCCACCGTACCCATATAAGCATGACCTAAGCCTGCAAATAGGGTAAGGGGTACAGCATGAGCGATATCACTGCCGACCAGCGTTACAGCAGGTAAACGCGGGTATAGCATAAATAGCACAACCATACCCAAGGCTCCAGCACCCACGGATGAAATCGTGACCAATACTCCTAACACCGCACCCGTAGTAATCGTTGCTGCCACAATATGACGATCACGCCATTCTACCAAAAATCCGAGATGCGACCGCCCCATACGCGTCAAATGTTTGCGAAATAACAAGGCCAATGCCGTGAGAATCAATGCCACCCCTAAAGTGCTGGTAATTAAACCAGAATACATTTGATTCTCAACACCCAGTGCATTCAAGCTCAGTATGGTAATGATTGCAGCAGGCAAACTACCCATTGCAAGTCGCCCCACTAGCTTCCATTCCACCGTGCCGCGACGACCATGTACCCATGCACCACCTGTCTTGGTTAACGCGGCATATAGCAGGTCAGTACCCACAGCTATAGCAGGCGAGATCCCAAACAGCATGATCAGTAACGGCGTCATTAGAGAACCACCACCCACCCCGGTGACCCCCACGATAAACCCAACCAACAAACCTGATAGGGTATATCCCCATTCCATGTATTTTCCTGTTCATCCTGTTTTGGAAGGCGGCATATTAACAATAAATTCATATAATTCAAAATAATATTATGTTAGATTATTATAACTATGAGTTATTAACAAACGCCAATTATGAAACTACAACAATTACGTTTTTTATGTGAAGTCGCCCACCAGGATCTTAATTTATCTAAAGCAGCAAAAAACTTACATACTTCACAACCTGGCATTAGCAAGCAAATTCATATGCTTGAAGATGAATTAGGTGTAGAGATCTTTGTTCGAAATGGAAAACGTATCGTTAAAATCACGTCACCCGGACAAATGATTATTAAAATCGCAACAAGAATGCTTCAGGATGCAGAGAGTCTCAGAAAAGTTGGCCAGGAATTTACCAATGAAGCTGGCGGCACACTAACGATAGCCACAACCCATACACAAGCACGTTACGCGCTACCACCTGTGATTAAGCGGTTTACAGCACGCTACCCAAAAGTCAAGTTAATCCTGCGTCAAGGTAGTCCAACGCAGATATCTGCACTAGTCACTTCAGGCGAAGCTGATATCGCCATCGCAACGGAAGCCATTGAGCTTTTTCATGAATTGGTGATGCTTCCTTGCTATCAATGGAATCGCTGTGTGGTCGTCCCCCCTAAGCATCCATTGCTCAAACCACATTCATTGACGTTAGAAGCCATCAATCAATATCCCATCATCACCTATGACTTTGCTTTCACCGGGCGTTCAAAAATAAATCATGCATTTGAAACCAAGGGATTAACACCCAACGTAGTGCTCACTGCAATCGATGCAGACGTTATTAAAACTTATGTGGAACTGGGGCTGGGTATTGGCATCCTAGCAAAAATGGCTTTTGATCCCAAACGGGACAAGCACCTTAGATCAATCGATGCCAGCCACTTATTTGAAACCAGCACCACGCGCATCGGCATCAGTCGCAACAGTTATCTACGCGGATATGTATTCGATTTCATAAGAATGTTTGCGCCCCATCTCGATCAAACCACCATTAAAACAGCGATGGAAAAGCAGCAACATTAAAATAACTATTAGTCGCCTCATTAAAATCCACATGAATTTTAGCTTGAAGCAATGTATTATTGTGCCCATGACATTTGCTTAGGCACTGTTCTAAATTGTTAATTGAAAAAAGGCAAAAAATGAAATTAATTATCTACGTGATATTGGCATTTCTAATACTGGGCCTCATCGGATTCTTCGCACTGAGTTCTGGAGCTTACAATATTGCGGCCACGGACAAACACTGGGAAATTACTGAAAAAGCAATTGAATGGGCACGCGAAAGTTCAATTAGAACACATGCAGAAAAGCTAGAAGTCCCCCCACTCGATGATGAAAGCCTTCTCATAACAGGCGCCAAACACTACGATGCCATGTGCACGGAATGCCATTTGTCGCCTGGACAGAATCAGACCGAAATGGCCATGGGTCTTTACCCACAGGCAACAGTATTCTATGAACGTGAACCCATTAACGATAAAACAGACAAATTAGAGCATGCCAAAAAATACTTCTGGGTAATTAAAAATGGTATTAAAATGTCAGCTATGCCCGCCTGGGGCCCAAGTCATGACGATGATGATATCTGGGCAATGACAGCCTTTGTCCAAAAATTGAGTGCCATGACTTCTGAGCAATATACAGAACTCGTCAATTCAAGTGACGGCCATGGTCACGATCACGGTGATCACCATCATTAACAGAACAAGAAAGAGAAAAATATCCATATCACCCCTTTTCCCAGGAATTTATTGGGCTGAAGATTTATTTACTGCTTAAATTGGAAAAACAGTTCCCAATGCAATCATATTTGGCTTTTTTTCTATAGTCTTTCTGGGAAGATCACAGCATATATCATGCCGATCTGAGTGAAATCTCATATCAATATTGAACTCATCGAGTCCTACCGCTATACCAATTATAGGGTCATTACTGATCCCAATGCAATCACATTGCTTATCGATCATTTTTCTGAACCTTTATCACAATTAATTACCGCATCGAACCCTCCTTGTGCCGCGCTTATCTCCGCATATAACCCGTTTAGCCAATGCCACAGTCAGGAAGAAAATTTAACTGCGCATAAACGGCTTGGTCAAGCATTAAGGCACGACTCAAACCAAATTATTGAAAGCACAAACTTAGATCCATCTGGCAGATGGCCACCTGAGAGAAGTTTGCTGGCACTTGGACTGAATCTAGACACAGCCAAGACAATCGGTCGACAGTTCTATCAGAATGCAATCATATGGATAAGTAAAGATGCTATTCCCAGGCTCATCTTACTGCGTTGAGCCACAGAGTGATTCTAAGCAATTAGAAAAGTGGAGCAAGGAGGTATTGCTTAACATAACGTGGGCGTCCGTTTATGTCCCAGACTGTGTGAAAACTCAAAATCTGTTTTTAGTGGCTAATCCTGCAACCATA
>CAXBGL010000047.1:0-16510 GCA_963975255.1 uncultured Nitrosomonas sp.
CGTCAACTTACACTTTTTTAATACCCCGTGGTCTTGCCACGGGGTTGTTTATTTGTATGAGATCTAAGAGCCTTCCCAGAATAAAAATGTCAGGAAAATTAAGGGGTTTGTTATGAGTGGATTGTGTGGCTGGATAGGCCACTGTGATTCTGTTATTGAGAGTCAGCAAGTGATTGAGAAAATGGTCAGGCCAATTGTTCGGTTTGATGGCAGTAATGTTCAAACTATGATTGGAGCGCATGCTGCGATGGCTATCGCAGCAAATACTGATGGTGCACACATTTACCAGAAAGGGGGGCTCCTTGTTGGATTATGGGGGCGCGTTAAGTTCCAGGATGCTCGCCTGAATCAGTTGCTGCAGACTGAAGGGGCAGCAAAAATATTGGCTGACAATTGGCAAGAAGAAGGAAGAAAAATATTAGCCAGTCTCGTGGGTGAATTTTCTTTTTGTATGCTCAATGAGGATAGCGGTGAGGTTGTGTTAGCTGTGGATCGAATGGGGACGCGATCATTGACTTATCAAGTTTTAGGTGAAAGACTCATATTTTCCTCGTCGTCAGATGCGATTATTCAACATCCATTGACAAAACCAGAGATCGATTCTCAGAGTTTATACAATTATGTGTACTTTCATTTGGTACCCAGTCCTGGCACGATATATCAGAATCAGAAGCGCCTTTTGCCTGGGGAGTGTCTGGTTTTTAGAAGCGGGAAAGTTGAGGTCCATAAATACTGGGAAGTCAACTTTGAGGAAGAAAAGAAACGTCCATTTGAAGAATTAAAACATGACCTTCTGGATTTATTGCGTTCTAGTGTACGTGAAGCTGCGGGTGATCGACCAGTTGGTGCTTTTCTCAGCGGTGGTACTGACAGTTCAACCATTGCGGGGATATTAGGAGAAGTGAGTGGTCAGCCAGCACGCACCTATTCTATTGGTTTTGAAGCCGAAGGATATGATGAAATGGAATATGCGCGCATTGCAGCACGGCATTTCTCTACTCAACATCATGAGTACTATGTTACACCAGACGATGTAGTAGCAGCTATTCCGCAGGTTGCTGCAATTTTTGATCAGCCTTTTGGTAATGCCTCAGCCATACCTGCTTTTTATTGTGCGCGTATGGCACACGCAGATGGTGTAAATAGAATACTGGGTGGCGATGGTGGAGATGAACTATTTGGTGGTAATGAGCGTTATGCAAAGCAGCATTTATTCTCTCTGTATGAGAATTTTCCACCAGTCCTGCGTCGTAAAATTATTGAGCCTTTAATTTTAGGCATTACAAGTGAGACAAGCCCACAGCTGATACGTAAGGTCCGTAGCTACATTGAGCAAGCATCAATACCCATGCCTGCGCGTATGGAGACATACAATTTACTGGGTCGTTATGGTTATCGAGAAGTCTTTACACCTGAGTTTCTTGCTACTATTGACCCAGAGCATCCTGGTGCTCTATTAAATGAAACTTATCACCAAGGTCATGCAAGTAGTCTGATTAATCGTATGCTGGCCTTTGACTGGAAGCTCACACTGGCAGATAATGATTTGCCTAAGGTAGTCAAAGCGTGTGAATTAGCACAAATGGAGGTGGCTTTCCCGCTCATTAGTAATGAGATGGTTGCTTTTTCTGCACAACTCGAACCACACTTAAAGCTTAAAGGCACAAAATTACGCTATTTCTTTAAAGAAGCATTACGAGGATTTTTGCCAGATGAAATCCTTGTTAAACAGAAACATGGCTTTGGTTTGCCTTTTGGAGTCTGGCTCCAGGATCATAAACCGTTACAAGATTTGGCTGCAGATAGTTTGGTAGACCTTAAGCAGCGTAAGATAATACGTCCTGATTTTATTGATAAATTATTGAGTCAACATCTCAATGAACATGCTGGTTACCATGGAACGATGGTTTGGGTATTGATGATGTTGGAGCATTGGTATCGGCAAAGATAATGTAATTTGATTGCTGTGCTGTGTTTCTTGCATAGGTATTATTTAGTTTCACGTAGACTCTTCTGGGGTCGATTCGTGGAATTATTCCTCTGTTTTTGAATATAGCGTCTTGTTATAGCTTATTTCTGAGGTTGTAAGCGTATGGTTTTTATGTACACTGTCTTCTAATTTAGCTAACATCGTTTGTATCCAATTTTATACTTATCATGAATGATATCGTGGCGGCTTTTCATAAATACTTTGAAATTGTTGATGTGAATTCTGAAGAATTATTAAGAGAGGTTTTTCATCTTCGCTATCGTGTGTTGTGTGTTGAAGAAAATATTCCCGGTTTTGAGGCTTCAAATTTTCTTGAAGAGATTGAAAAAGATCATTATGATGACCATTCTGCCCATATCCTTTTGCGACACCGTCCATCTGATTCTTTCGTAGGGACGGCGCGCGTGATACTTCATAATACCGAGAATCCTAGAGCGTTGTTTCCAACCGAGCAATACACACAATTTTATCCAGAGTTTACTAATATAATTAACTTATCAAGGCGGCATACTGGAGAGATCTCCCGTCTTGTTATTCTGGCGAAATACTCTAAATATAGAGTTGATCGTCGCAAGTCTAGAAGTATTGTAAATACTGAAAAACGTATTAAGGAGGATCGCCGGATTTTTCCACACCTAATACTTGGCTTGGCTACGGGTATTATCAAGCTGTGTGCTGAGCATAATATTATTCATTGGTTATCGTCGATGAATCCAGCCACGAATAGATTGTTGGGTTTTTATGGCCTCCAGCTTGATGCCATTGGTCCTCCAGCTGAGTTTCATGGCATACGTAAGCCTTACTATGCGAATTTAAGTGATGTGATGTCTAGAATGTATTTAAACCACCGTGAAATCTGGGAGTTGGTGACTAATGATGGAAGATTCTGGCCAAAGGCCCTGGAACGTCGACAAATAAGTAGAATTCCCATGCAGGAAATAACGGCTAATTACTAGGTATGTTATTAAGGAATGTATCAACAGTCTTTAATGCCGGGCGCCCTTATGTTTTATTGATATTTCTCTTGCTCAATATACTGGTTTCTTCAAGTGTTTCACGAGCAGACGATCCCGTTGAAATAGTAATGCACCTAAGCGTTACTTCAACCAAGCATAATTTCACTAAGAATTCTCTACGCGCCATCTTTGGCATGCGCTTAAGGACTTGGCCAGATGGTATGCCCGTTAAGGTATTTGTATTGCCTGACGATGCGCCGTTACACAAAGCCTTTGCTAAACAGAAACTAAATGTTTTTCCATACCAACTGCGTTCCGCATGGGATAGACTGATTTTTTCAGGCACTGGTCAAGCTCCAATTACTGTCAATTCAGTAGATGAAATGCTGACACATGTTACGAATACACCCGGTGCAATTGGCTATTTAATGAGGACAAAGATAAATGATAATATCCAAATACTCGATGTTAAATAGTATACAAACCAACTGCTCAGCGTGGGTAATCCAATTACTTATTGTGATGATGGGGCTATGGAGTACTATTGCGGCGGCAGAAGTAGAAGCAGAAGCAGAACCATTTATAAAATTGCAAGCTGAGTTTCCATTTATAAAATTGCCACCTGAGTTTCAGATTCACGGATTTGCAAGCCAAAGTTATATTAACACTACAGGCAAAAATGATGTGTTTGGGGACAGTAGTGGGGATGGCAGTTTTAATTTTAGGGAGATAGGGTTGAATGCTTCATATCGACCTTTGCCTAATTTACAGTTCGCGTTGCAAATCCTGTCACGCAGTGCCGGTGTAGGTAATGACGGTGGAGTCCGTGTTGATTACGGTTTTGTTGACTACAGTGCAATTTCTGATGAAACCAAGCAAATGGGTATTCGTTTGGGCAGAATGAAAAACCCATTGGGTTTTTATAATGACACGCGAGATGTACCCTTTACACGACCCAGTATTTTGTTGCCGCAATCCATTTATTTTGATCGTACACGTAATCTTGGCCTTGCTGCTGATGGGGCTCAAGTGTACTCAGAATCGCGTACTGAATTCGGTGATATTTTCTTCCAATTTGGTGCGGTACTTCCAATAGTTAATGACAGGGAGACTGAAGTTGCTGCTATAGGAGGTAATTTGCCTGGAAAGTTAACGACAAAACCTTCATATATCGGTCGTCTACAGTATGAACGAGATGGAGGACGTCTTCGTTTTGCGATCAGTGGTGCCCAGGTGAATATGAGTTACGATCCAGCTCGTCCGTTTGGTCAGGATATTCTAGCTGGCGAATTTCATTTTATTCCCTTGATTTTTTCTGCCCAATACAATACAGAGCGCTGGAGTTTCACTTCTGAGTATGCATTCCGTTTCTTTAGACTTAAAGATTTCGGTGTGCCTGCTTTAGATTTGAACTTTACGGGCGAGAGCTATTATTTTCAAGGTATCTATCGATTTACTCCAAAGTGGGAAGGCGTTTTGCGTTACGATGCTCTCTTTACAGATAGATCGGATCGTAGTGGAAAGCGTGCTGCTGCTGCAACTGGGCGTCCGGCACACACTCGCTTTGCCAGGGATATAACCGTAGGTTTGCGGTGGAATATCACGCCTTCATTGATGTTGCGCACTGAGTATCACCGTGTAAATGGTACTGCATGGCTTTCGACACTGGACAATCCATCCTCTCAGGATACATCTAAGAATTGGAATCTTTTTGCCGCTCAGATTTCTTATCGTTTTTGAATAGGAATTTTGATGCTACAAAATGTCGCGAAGAATATGGTTCCCAGTACAATATCGAGTTCCAAAGAACGAGTATTTCTTAGCCTTAAGTGGAAAATTGCATTATTAAGCAGTATCATTCTGTTAGCGGTTGTCATGTTGTTTTGTACCGTCAGTTATCTGGGGTTGATGGCTAATTTTGAGAATCAGCGGGATATAGAATACAAGCGTTATGCTAGGGAAATTGACCGCCTAATTAATAACACATCGCGAGATTTACGCCAGCTCGCTGAAATGATTCCTTTTCTTGATGGGATGGGTGTTGGGTTACTCAAAAATGATGGAGAAGGGGTTAGCGAAGTATTTGATCGACATTGGGCGTTGTTACAATTCCATAATGGGGTCGAGTTTGTACGCTTTTATAATAAATCAAGTCAGCTTACTGCAAACTGGGGTGTATTTGAGTCAGATTTGGATGAAAATGACACGTTGCTGAATTGGGTCAATAGTGTGAATCAGCTTGAACAACCATTTAACCCCTTATTTTGTAGAGAAAGCTGTATACAATATACCATCGCACCATTAATGGTGGAGGGGCAGAAAGCGGGGGTGGTCGTGACTGGAATTTCCTTGGCTGATGTTTTTTTAGCATTTAAGCGTGTGTCAGGCGCTGACATTGGTTTGTTTGTTAAAGACCGAGGAAATCCACGCAAAGTTGATAATGATATGCACATCCCGCAATGGGGTATTCATGTCACCGCACTCACCAATAAAGAAAAAAACCGAGAAATTCTTAACAAACTTGTGCAGAAATATCCAAATATTAATAGCTTAAAGAATGGTATCCAAGTTAGCTGGAATAATTTATATCAGCAAATAAAATTGTTTCCTTTAATTGGTTCAGTCGCAACTGATAAGGCACATTTGGTTGTGATTACTGATGTTACGCCAGCTATTAATAATATCTATGAATCAATCTGGAAAATTGCATTGATTGGCATACTTGGCCTTATCTTTTCCGATATTTTGTTATTCATAATTTTTACACGATTATTGTCTCGATTAAAGGATGTTGCCTTTACGCTACCGCTACTGGCAAGTGGGAAATTTGAGAGCTTTCGGACTTCACTTTTATCTAACGAGCAGAAACAGCGATTCAGAGATGAAATTGACATGCTATTTGAAGCTGCGGTGACATTATCACTGCAGTTAGAAAGGCTTGAAGATAAGGTTACTTCCCGAACAAAAATGTTGGTGGAACAAAAGGACGAGTTAAGTAAAGAAAGAGATTTTGTTTCACATTTGCTTGACACCGCCCAAGTGATTGTGCTGACACAGAATTCCAGTGGAAAAATAATTTCATTGAATGCGTATGGGGAAATGCTGACTCACTATACAGAAGAAGAGTTGCAGGGAAGCTCATTCCTTAAAATTCTTGTTTCTGAACATGGGCTGCAAGAATTACCCGTTCGCCTTGAAGAAATACATCTGGGACACAGAGAACAATTACGTCATGAGGCGATTACCTATTGTAAAGATGGTTCAACGCGTCATGTTGCTTGGTTACATTCTCGCCTTTCCTGGAATTCTGTAGATGATCCATCAATTTTATCTGTAGGTCTTGATATTACTGAATATAAGCGAGTAGAAGGTCATTTGGCCTGGTTAGCGGATCATGATCCGCTGACAAATTTGTTTAACAGGCGTCGTTTCAGTGAGGAGTTGGAGCAAGTGTTAAGTTGGGCTGATCGATACCAACGCCCAGGTGCTTTATTGTTTTTTGATCTGGATAGGTTTAAATATATCAATGATACAAGTGGGCACCAAGCAGGTGATGCTTTGCTTAGGATGGTGGCGGGAATGTTGGATCGTACAATTCGTACTGACGATATAACAGGTCGCCTGGGCGGAGATGAGTTTGCGGTTATATTGCCTGAAATTAATGAAGAAGGTGCCATTGAAGTTGCCAAGAAGTTACTTGCTCATTTAGGTGAAGCGCAGCTAACAATTAATAATCGAACACATAAAATTTCGGCCAGTATTGGTATTGCACTTTTTCCTGATCATGGTGACAACGTTCATGATCTACTGGCTGCTGCGGATCTTGCGATGTATCAAGCTAAAGAAACAGGGCGTAACGCTTGGTATCTATTTTCTAATGATGATAACAGTCGTGAGCGCATGCATACGCTCGTATATTGGAAAGAGAAGATTGAGAGCGCTCATTTAAATGACAACTTTATACTTTATTTGCAACCCATTATGGATATTCATAGTAAGGATGTCGGGCATTATGAGGTGCTGTTGCGTATGCGTGATGAGGACGGTACGATACTGTCACCCGCTGGTTTTATTTCTGCGGCAGAGCAGACTGGCTTAATACATGCTATTGACCACATGGTATTGCGCAAAGCTATTGCTCAAATAGCTAAAATCAATCAAAGTGGACGTCATATCAGTTTCTCAATTAACTTGTCTGCGCATGCGTTTAATGATCCTGAGTTGCTGCCAATCATAAAGCAAGAATTACTTGTTCATAATGTAGATCCTAAGACGTTAATGTTTGAAATAACTGAAACGGCGGCATTAGAAAATTTACCCGGTGCGCGTGGACTTATGACAGAAATTAAGCAACTGGGGTGTGGTTTTATATTGGATGATTTTGGTGTTGGTTTCTCTTCATTCTATTATCTGAGAGAGTTGCCTGTTGATGCAGTAAAAATTGATGGTTCGTTTATACGTAATTTACCTGAAAGTTCTGATAACCAGATTCTCGTAAATGCATTGTGTAGTGTAGCCAGAGGATTTGGCAAAAAAATTACAGCTGAGTTTGTTGAGAATGAAGAAGTATTCTCGTTAGTTGAGAAAATGGATGTGGATTATGTACAGGGTTATTTCATTGGAAAACCAGCGCCCTATAATGATTTCTTTCCACCTGAATAGGTTGAAAATATTTAGATAAATCCTCGAGGTGGTTTTTATGAGGATCGAGTCATTTGTCAAAGGGTCACTACAGAAAGTTGTTCAGGAATACTTGTGTTCCATTGCAATCGTTTTTTGATAACTTCTGCTAATGATGTTGCATTGCTTTGTTCGCCATGTACCACGAAGATTTTCTCTGGGGCAGCTTGGAAATGCCTCAGCCAGTCTATTAACCCAGCTTGATCAGCGTGGGCGGAAAGACCTCCAATGGTATAAATATCTGCGTTTACTGGTATGTTCTGACCAAAAATTTTTACGTGTTTAGCCCCATCCACTAGTCTTCGTCCCAGTGATTGTGCAGCCTGAAAGCCAGTAATCAGTACGCTACATTCAGGCCTGTTTAGATTGTATTTGAGGTGGTGTTTGATACGCCCAGCATCACACATCCCGCTTGCAGAAATAATGATTGCCCCGTGTTGCACACTATTGAGTTGCATGGAGTCTTTGACATCTTGTACGAAATGAATCTGTAGTTTTTTCTCGTTCTTATTTAACCACTGCATTGCATCAGTCATTTCTTTGTCGAGTAATTTCATGTGTTTCAAAGTGATGTCTGTTGCTGCAACGGCCATAGGTGAATCAACGTAAATATTCATTGCTACAAGCTTACCCTGGCGATAAAGTTCAATTAGCAGAAACAGTAAGTCCTGCGTTCGTCCAACGGTGAAAGCCGGCACGATAACGTTGCCTCCTTTATGCATAAGTGTGTCATTTATGACGTGAACTAATTCATCTAAAGTGTCTGACATATTTCGATGCAAACGATTTCCATATGTTGATTCTATTAGTAATACATCAGCTTGCTGGATAGGTGTGGGGTCACGCACAATGGGATGCCCTGGTTGTCCTAAGTCACCAGAAAAAACTATTTTTTTGGAACGTGAATTGTGTTTGATCCATACTTCTATAATGGCAGAGCCTAAAATATGTCCGGCATCGCGGAACATGCAACGTATTGATGGATGTGGCGTGATGTTTGTGTCGTAATCAATGCTTTTTAATTGTTTGAGGAGATTCTCCGCCTGTGTGACGGTATAGAGTGGTGCAAACTCTTGATTTGATCCCTTGCGGCGACGTGTCTTGTTGCGCCATTCGACTTCTTTTTCTTGGATGTGTGCGCTATCCTTAAGCATCACTTGCAGCAAGTCAGCCGTTGCTGTTGTGGTGTATACCGGGCCTCTAAAACCCCATGTGCTCAGTCGTGGGAGTAACCCGGAATGGTCGATATGTGCATGGGTAAGTAGGACGAAATCAATTGTTTCTGGATTATAATGGAAAGCAGTTCTGTTTTTTCTATCTGCTTCGCGTCCACCTTGAAACATGCCGCAATCGACCAAAAAACGGACATCTTCTGTTTCAATTAAATAACTCGACCCGGTAACTTCACCGGCTGCACCCAAAAAAGTAAGTTGCATTGTTTTACTGTCCGTGATTGAATTTATAGAGCGTTGAGTACGTGTAGTGTTCCTTGTACCAGTAAATCCATTTCCTGTTCATTAATAACATAAGGTGGCATAAAATAAACTGTGTTGCCCAATGGTCGTAGCAGCAATTGTTGATCAAGTGCGGCTTGGAAAAATCTTTCGGTAAAACTGGCGTCGTTGGATTCTACTTCAAATGCCCAAATCATGCCGCAGTTACGGAAATTTCTTACTTTGGGGTGGGTTGAAAGCGACTGTGATATTTTATTGAGATAGTCTGCCTTAATATGGTTCGCGTCAATAATTTTATCCGCTTCAAAGATATCCAATGTTGCCAGTGCTGCACGACAAGCCAACGCATTGCCCGTATGGGTGTGTGAGTGTAAAAAAGCAAAAGAGGTTTTTTCATGATAAAAAGCTTGAAAAATTGTATCGGTAGTCATTACCACGGAAAGTGGCAAATAACCGCCACTCAATCCTTTCGACAGACACAAGAAGTCAGGTGTGATACACGCTTGCTCACACGCAAACATTGTGCCTGTTCTGCCAAATCCTACCGCGATTTCATCAGCAATCAGATGTACCTGATACTGGTCACAAATTTCCCTGGCTCGTTTAAGATAAATAGGATGATACATCCCCATTCCCGTTGCGCATTGAACCAGTGGTTCAATGATGAATGCTGCAGTTTCGGTATGATGTTTCGCTAGATAACGCTCCAACGCAAGCGCAGTACGTAGGGCATAATCTTTGGCAGATTCTCCATCTTTAGCATAGCGCCAATCCGGGGTGGGAACGTGCATACAAGGACGTAGCAAGGGTGCATAAGTATCTTTAAAAATTGCTACATCAGTAACTGAAAGTGCACCCAAGGTTTCGCCGTGATAATCATTTTTCAGACTGACAAAGTTGACTTTCTGTGTTTGGTCACAACGCTGCCAATAGTGGAAACTCATTTTTAACGCGATTTCAATGGCTGATGAGCCATCACTAGCGTAGAAGCAATGTCCAAGTGTTCCGGGTGCGAGTTTTTTAAGACGCTCTGATAAAGCGATAACAGGTTCATGTGTAAATCCTGCCAACATGACATGTTCTAACTTGTCGAGTTGATCGCGGATAGCTGCGTTGATACGTGGGTTAGTATGCCCAAATAGATTTACCCACCAAGAACTGATTGCATCAATATAGCTTTTACCATCAGGATCGTAGAGCCACACACCTTTTCCGCTAACAATGGGGAGAAGCGGATGTGTTTCATGCTGCTTCATTTGTGTGCAGGGATGCCAGACTGATTTTAGACTGCGTTCATGCAAGGGGAGTGATGGTTCTGGAGTTCTGGTTTTCGTGTTAGGCATGTAATGTTTTTTAAAAAAGAGAAAAATGAATTTATTATAAAAATGGAAGATAAATATAGAATTATTGTATATGAATGAGATATCCTGGCTGAAAATAATTATGGTTCATTCGATTCGATACCTTTTTGTTATTGGGTTCTACTACGCTGTATAACCTTGCTTCTGGCTGAAGTGTAGTAATTTAACTTCAGTGTTATAAGTCTTAATGACACTGCAAAGCGCTTGTCTTGTATTATAATTCCACATCTGCCAGATGTTCCTGCAGGTTTGATATCGGAGCTATATTTATGAACAATGTAGACATAAAAAGCTATATGCATTCCGTCGGTCAAGCAGCACGTGCTGCGTCTCGTTTGATTGCTAAGGCTGACACGGCGGCTAAAAATCAGGCACTGACTGCCATGGCAGCGGCTATTAAGCGTGATGAGCTAAAATTATTGGCTGCCAATGCGCAAGATCTGCAGAATGCGAAAGCCAAAGGTTTGGAAGCTGCCTTGGTTGACCGCCTTACATTGTCAGCCAAAGGCGTGGCAAATATGACGGAAGGCTTGTTGCAAATTGCAGCATTGGCTGATCCAATTGGGGAGATCAGTGGCCTAAATTATCGTCCTTCGGGCATACAGGTAGGAAAAATGCGTGTGCCACTGGGCGTCATCGGTATCATTTACGAAGCACGTCCCAATGTTACCGCGGATGCTGCTGGATTATGTATTAAAGCTGGAAATGCAGCTATTTTACGCGGTGGTTCGGAGGCCATTCATAGCAATCAAGCGATTGCTGCTTGTGTCAGAGAAGGCTTGAGCGCTGCTGAATTGCCTGAAACGGCAGTACAGGTGATTGAAACAACAGACCGTGCTGCCGTGGGTGAACTCATTACCATGCAAGATTTTGTAGATGTGATTGTGCCACGGGGTGGCAAGGGATTGATCGAACGTATTTCTAATGACGCTCGTGTCCCGGTTATTAAACACCTAGATGGTGTTTGTCATGTCTATATTGATGATCAAGCCGATTTCGACAAAGCGATCAAGATTGCAGACAATGCGAAAACGCAGCGTTATGGCACTTGCAACACGATGGAAACATTATTGGTGCATGTAGGTATTGCCAAAGCGGTTTTGCCGACTTTAAGTAAAATCTTTCTCGATAAGGGTGTTGTGTTGCGTGGTGATGAAGCGGCTTGTACTATTGTCTCACAAATAAGTTTGGCTACTGAAGCAGACTGGTTCGAAGAATATCTGGCACCCGTTTTGAGTATTCGCGTTGTTGGTGGACTGGATCAGGCGATTGATCATATTACCCGGTATGGTTCGCAACATACAGATGCTATTGTTACTGAGAACTATTCCCGTGCGCGCCGCTTTCTGCGCGAAGTAGATTCCAGTTCAGTTATGGTCAATACGTCGACGCGTTTTGCGGATGGTTTCGAGTATGGTTTGGGTGCTGAAATTGGTATTTCCACTGATAAAATTCATGCACGTGGCCCTGTTGGACTGGAAGGCTTAACCAGCCAGAAATATGTTGTGTTAGGTGATGGACAAATAAGACAATAATGGTCTGATCCAGATAACCCAATTTATCAAGAAGGTAGTTATGACTCAAGTTGTTGAAATAAAAATCCCTGATATTGGTGATTTCAAAGATGTCCCTGTGATTGAAGTACTTGTCACATCTGGTGATGCAGTTGAAAAAGAAACTGCGCTCATCACGCTGGAGACAGATAAAGCCACAATGGAGGTCCCTGCGCCACAAGCAGGCATTGTGAAAGAAATTAAAGTCACAGTAGGGGATAAAGTTTCGCAAGATACACTGATCTTGACTTTAGCGGTTGCCGACCAACCAGTAGATTCAATTAACTCAGAAACCGTGACTGGGAACCATCAACAAGTGACCAAAACAAATGATACAGCATCTACTGTATCTAATCCAATACCCGATTCAAACCTCGTGCAGTCCATACCACATGGGGATATCCATGCAGATGTTGTGGTGCTTGGTGCTGGGCCAGGTGGTTATACAGCTGCATTCCGTGCAGCTGATTTGGGTAAAAAAGTTGTATTGATAGAGCGTTATTCCACCCTTGGTGGAGTATGCCTGAATGTAGGCTGCATTCCATCCAAAGCATTGTTGCATGTAGCTAAAGTGATCACTGAAGCTGAAGATGTTGAACGTCACGGCATTGTTTTCAGCAAGCCTAAAATAACGCTTGATAAGTTACGAGTCTGGAAAGATTCGGTTATCGGCAAGTTAACTAAAGGTCTTAAGGTATTAGCAAAACAACGCAAGGTGGAAGTGGTGCATGGTACTGGAAAATTCACCACACCGTATATGATTCAAGTTGAAACTGCAGAGGGCTATAAGTCTGTCTCATTTGACAACTGCATCATTGCTGCAGGTTCCAGTGTGGCCCCTATTCCAGGTTTTCCATATGATGATCCACGCTTGATTGACTCTACTGGAGCGCTTCAGTTGGAGCGTGTACCTAAACACATGCTCGTTATAGGGGGGGGGGTTATTGGTCTGGAAATGGCGACAGTCTATGCTGCCTTGGGTTGCAAAATAAGTGTGGTGGAATTGATGGGGCAATTAATTCCAGGCGCAGATGCTGATCTGGTTAAACCATTGCATCGGCGTATTAATAAACGCTATGAGGCGATCTACCTTAAAACTAAAGTAACACATGTTGAGGCAAAGAAATCGGGTCTTAAAGTTACCTTTGCAGGGGATAATGCACCGGAACCACAAACGTATGACTGTATTCTAATGGCTGTTGGGCGCCGCCCCAATGGGCATAATATGGGCGCAGAAAATATTGGTATTCATATTAATGAGCGTGGTTTCATTCCAGTTGACCAACAGTTACGTACCAACCTGCCACATATTCTAGCCATTGGTGATATCGTGGGTGAACCGATGTTGGCACATAAAGCCACTTATGAAGGTAAGCTCGCTGCTGAAATTATTGTTGGACATAAAGCAGTGTTCGATGCACGCACCATTCCTTCAGTAGCTTATACCGACCCGGAAATTGCCTGGATGGGTCTCACCGAAAATGAAGCTAAGAAACAGGGTATTGATTATGAGAAAGCGAGCTTTCCATGGGCAGCCAGTGGTCGTGCCATTTCGATGGCACGTGAAGAAGGTATGACCAAACTATTACTGGACAAAAATACCCGCCGTATTCTCGGTGCTGGCATAACGGGAGTCAACGCAGGTGAGCTAATTGCGGAAGTGGTCTTGGCATTAGAAATGGGTGCGGATATGGAAGACATCGGTCTTACCATTCATCCACATCCAACACTATCCGAAACGGTCTTCTTTGCGGCTGAAATTGCTGAGGGTTCCATTACGGATCTTTATATGCCAAAGTAATGTATGTTTTCCTGAATCTTTGTAAAGTTTGTAACAGCGTATTATATCTGAATAGCGTCCTTAGGGTGAGTCGAGAAACTGTTGTTTGTATTGTTGGCCTAACGACGATCAGCTATTAGCTATTGCCAATTTTTCTAAGCCCTTTATTCTAACTTGACGCCAGGTAGAAGAGAGGCTTCTATCCCATTGGTCTAGATTTGTAGCAGTACTCCTGTTATATTTCTCAGAGCCTCGTATTGTAAATGCTGGACTGTGGTTACTTTAAAAAAACCACATAAACCTTCTCGTACTTATAGGTGAGAAAAATATTGCACCAATTGTCACGGAACAAAATATTTGATAGGCAATTTTTATGTACAATGACATATTGTGCGATATAGTCAGTCAGATTAATTCAATAGTCATAGATTAATAATTTGTTCACGCGAGATTTACTCCCTATTAATTTATATTTTAACGCGCTAAAACCTTAAAATTTTGAAAGTGTCATTTCTCATGGGAATAGATAATTCTTTTTTAACCAAAGTGGTTCGTAACAGCTTTGTTTTTATTCCTGTCTTATTCTTATTGCTGAGTTGCGAAGCTGTTGATAAGCAACCGATCGAGAGTCATTTTAATTCACAGCAACGTCTGATTCTAGAAGAAAGACTTGCTGAATTGACGGCACGAGAAGCTGCGTTGGGTGCTCGTGAAACAGAAATCAGTAATAGAGAATCAGATTTGGTTACTCTATTGGCAGAATTATTAAAACAAAAAACTGCTTTAGAAAATGATAAAGCTAATCCAAAAAGAATAGTATCAACTAAAGCTACTTCTAAGACGCGTAGTAAAAGAAAAACCGCTTCCACAAGAGTCCGACAAGCTGCAAGTGCCAGCAAGGACAAAAGAACGGTTTTAGGTAGTGTGGAAAATGTTTTTATTGATCCGCCTGGCATGACATTTAGTGCCAGAATTGATACCGGCGCAGAAACTTCATCTCTTAATGCGCTTGATATGGTTGAGCTTGAGCGTGATGGGAAGCCTTATGTCAAATTTCATGTTCTGGATCCTAAAACTGGGAAGAAAATAGAATTAACACAACGTATACATGGTTACATCCGCATCAAGGATCATGAAGATGAATCGCGGCGACGTCCTATTGTGAAAATGCATGTCATGTTGGGCAATATAGATGAACGTATTAATTTTACACTGGCAGATCGTCGCAAATTCAAACATCAGGTTCTATTAGGCCGTAATCTTTTGCGTGATCTAGCAATAGTGGATGTTAGTCAAAAATTCACGGCACCTGAGCTTGAACCGGTTAAGCGTGATGCAAAATAATGCAAGCTAAGCTTAGAATATATATTTTAGTCGTGCTTATTATGAGTGCAGGGATAGGACTCATTCTATACAAACATTTAGCATTGGGGTTTCCGTTATTGCCTGATGAGAAGACGCTGGTTTGGACCATAGAAGCGAAAATTGATTTTGTTGCACATGGTGATCCCGTTATCGTCTCCTTTGCATTGCCTGCCAAAAATACAAATTTAATTTTTATGGAAGAGGATTTTGCCTCTCCCAACTATGGATTCAGTGAATTGATATCGTCAATTGGGCGCCGTGCTCAATGGAGCAAAAACGCAGCATCGGGTTCTCAAACGACATACTACCGTTTGAGTGTCTATGAGCATGGCAGCATAGTCGATAGTGCGCCTTCTGACCGACCCATCGCACCCAAGCAGCCTGAATTAGATGAGGTATTTATAACTGCGGCTAAAACATTACTGGATCAAGTGCGCATCAAATCGGCAAATACTGAAATATTTGCCCACGAATTAATTAAAACATTAAATTCGAAGTCTCCCAGCCAGAATCAACGCTTATTACTCGATGATCATGCGCAGGTAGACTACAAGGCTAATTTGGTCATTAATTTACTGGCACTGGAGGGGATTAGTGCACGCATTGTCCGGGGACTTTATTTAGAGGATGGTCGACGGCGACAAGCGCTATCTAATTTTGTTGAGGTGCATGATGGTAACCAGTGGCTCTTATTTAATCAGGACACTGGCGAAAGCGGTAAGCCCAAGAATTTTCTAATGTGGCAGCGGGGAGGCAAGTCGTTACTGGATGTTGTGGGCGGGACAGACTCTCGGGTTTCTTTTTCTATAATTAAGAATATTCAGTCTACCAGAAATTTAGTCGTACGCGACGGTATGGATAAACAAGCTGGCCTCATTGATTTTTCCATTTACAGTCTGCCAATTGAACAGCAAAATGCGTTTAAAATGATTTTATTGTTACCGATTGGCGCATTAATTGTTGTTATCATGCGTCTTCTAATTGGTATCCGCACTTCGGGTACATTCATGCCTATACTGATCGCATTAGCACTGATTCAAACTACCCTGGTAACGGGAATCATTATGTTTTTAATTGTAGTCAGTACAGGATTATTGATTCGCAGCTATTTGTCACGCCTAAATTTACTGTCTGTTGCGCGTCTTTCAGCAGTGATTATTGTCGTCATTGGAATTATGGCGAGTATTAGTATTATCAGCAATAAGCTTGGGCTCAGTCAGGCACTAACCGTTACATTTTTTCCGATGATTATCTTGGCATGGACAATTGAACGTATGTCTGTTCTTTGGGAAGAAGAGGGCCCTAGAGAAGTTTTTATCCAGGGTGCGGGAAGTCTATTAACGGCGGTCATCACTTACTTATTTATGACCA
>CAXBGL010000048.1:0-16415 GCA_963975255.1 uncultured Nitrosomonas sp.
TACAATTAGAGAGTTAACAAAAACCAATAGTTAATTGCGACATAGCCAAAATTAAGCTTTGAAATGAGTCTAAAGAAATTTTTGGCTAGCTAGCTAATATATAGTATGTATCTGAAAATTAATGAGAATAAGGAAATGTAATCAGAAGGCTGTGTAGCCCTGTGATTGACTAGGCAGCCAATCATGGGTAGCATCGACACCTTTTGAAAAGGTGGGGAAAGAGGGAAATGCGAAAAAAGCTTGTAGTAGGCAACTGGAAAATGCATGGTAATCTCAAAGAGAACAAGGCGTTACTTGATGAGGTCATGACAGGGGTTGCTGAATTGCGTGACGCAAGCTGTGGCGTATGTGTCCCATATCCTTATTTACCTTCCGTTCAGTCCATATTGCAGAGTAGTCATGTTGCCTGGGGAGCACAGAACATCAGTCAATATGATAAAGGTGCTTATACCGGGGAAGTGTCCGCGGCGATGTTAAATGACTTTCATTGTAAATATGTGATTGTGGGTCATTCGGAAAGAAGAGCGCTTTTTGGGGAAGACAGCAATACTGTTGCACTAAAATATGCAGTGACGCAACGTGCAGGAATGGTGCCTATTTTGTGTGTGGGTGAGACGCTTGAACAGCGGGAGGCGGGTACCACTGAACAAATCATAGAGGAACAATTGAGCGTTGTAATGGCGACATCAGGTGTAGGCTCATTGAGTCGCGCAGTTGTGGCCTATGAGCCAGTTTGGGCTATTGGTACAGGTAAGACTGCCACGCCACAGCAAGCCCAAGATGTACATGATTTTATAAGAAAAAGAATTGCGTCTGAAAATGTAAGCGTCGCATCAGATTTAGTCATTCTATATGGCGGTAGTGTGAAGGCTAATAATGCCGCAGAGTTATTCGCAATGCCAGATATTGATGGTGGATTGATTGGCGGTGCTTCGCTTATCGCTAACGAATTCATTGCAATCTGTCACGCATTACAGAGTTAATTATTTTTGGAGTAGACACGTTGGAAACATTGATTTGGTCGGCACACGTAATATTGGCAATTGTAATCATTGTTCTTGTGTTGTTGCAACATGGGAAGGGTGCCGATATGGGTGCTGCATTTGGAAGCGGTTCTTCTGGAAGTTTATTTGGTGCGAGTGGTTCAGCTTCTTTCTTGAGCCGAACAACAGGTGTTGTTGCGGCATTGTTTTTTGCTACGAGCATGGGGCTTACCTATCTTTCAGTGAATAAAACAGAAGATAGTGGCGTCATGAGTGTCATGGATGAGATAAATGAATCTGTTGCTTCACCAGCAATTGTAGAAAAAGAAGCTGTTCAAGAGAGTGTGCCAGTACCAGAGATTCCTGAGCCCAGTAGTTCCTCGAAGGCGGGACAAATCCCAAAATAATGTTTAAAGAAGTATATTTTATCAGGCTGTTTATGTGGCTTCGATACGTATAGTAACTGCCGACGTGGTGAAATTGGTAGACACGCAGTCTTGAGGGGGCTGTGGCGAAAGCTGTGCGAGTTCGAGTCTCGCCGTCGGCACCAAGTCTAAATTTTGAAATACATGCGTATCTGAAATAAACTTGTATTCAATGCCAGTCTCGCAATATCATGTACTCACTTAAGTAAATTATTTGAAAAAATGCTTGATAATTATTTTCCAATTCTTTTGTTTCTTTTAGTCGGATTCGCGGTCGGCGTTGTGCCGATGCTATGTGGGTGGTTATTGGCACCCAATCGCCCGGATAGCGAAAAATTATCGCGCTATGAATGTGGCTTTGAAGCCTTTGAAGATGCACGTATGAAATTTGATGTGCGCTATTACTTGGTCGCTATTTTATTTATTTTGTTCGACTTGGAGATTGCGTTTTTATTCCCTTGGGCAATCGTATTAAATGAAATTGGATTATTTGGTTTTGTTGCGATGATGGTTTTTCTTGGCATTCTGGTCGTAGGTTTTATCTACGAGTGGGTGCGAGGAGCTTTGGAATGGGATTGATGCTATGAGTATTGAAGGTGCTCTGGAAAAAGGTTTTGTTACAACAACTCTGGACTCAGTTATTAATTGGGGACGTACTGGTTCCATGTGGCCGATGACATTTGGTTTGGCTTGTTGCGCAGTTGAAATGATGCAGACGGGTGCGTCGCGTTATGATCTGGATCGTTTTGGTATTGTGTTTCGTCCAAGTCCACGGCAATCTGATGTCATGATTGTAGCGGGGACCTTGTGTAATAAAATGGCACCAGCATTACGAAAAGTATATGACCAAATGGCAGAGCCGCGCTGGGTAATTTCGATGGGTTCTTGTGCGAATGGTGGTGGTTATTACCATTATTCTTATTCAGTGGTACGTGGGTGTGATCGTATTGTGCCCGTTGATATTTATGTTCCAGGCTGTCCGCCTACAGCGGAAGCACTGCTTTACGGGATTATTCAATTACAGAATAAAATAAAACGTACTAACACTATTGCGCGATGATGAACGTATGAAGACTAATCGACTGGATAATCTTTCCGAAACTTTGCAGCGTGTGCTCACTGATAAGCTGGTTAGCTCGACTGAAGAGTTTGGCGAACTGACTATTGTCGTGCGACCTGAAGACATACATTCTGTAAGCATAACGTTACGCGATAATTCTGAACTCGACTTTGATATGCTTATAGACTTATGTGGTGTTGATTACGTTGCCTATACGGATAACTCAGCTACTGTGAGTGATTTGCAAGGCACACGTTTTGCTGCAATTTATCATTTGCTTTCGATTAAGCATAATCGTAGATTGCGTGTCAGAGTGTTTGCTGCAAGCAATGAGTTTCCTGTTATAGACTCAGTCAATGATATATGGCCTGCTGTGAATTGGTTTGAGCGTGAGGCATTTGATCTCTACGGTATTGTTTTTGATGGCCATCCTGATTTGCGTCGTATTTTGACTGATTACGGTTTTATTGGCAGTCCATTTCGTAAAGATTTTCCATTATCTGGTAATGTGGAAATGCGCTATGACGAAGACCAGAAACGGGTTATTTATCAGCCAGTCAGTATCGAGCCACGAGAAATCACTCCTCATGTGATTCGTGAAGAAAACTACGGAGAAAGTCAGTAATGACTTGCATCAATACTACTCCGATTGATTTTAGTTAGAATTCCTAGAAGATTATTAGAAGTAAGCTATGGCAGAAATACGTAATTACACAATGAATTTTGGACCCCAGCATCCGGCAGCGCATGGTGTGTTGCGATTGGTTTTGGAATTGGACGGAGAGGTTGTACGGCGTGCTGATCCGCATATTGGATTGTTGCATCGTGCGACGGAAAAATTAGCAGAAAATAAAACGTTTATTCAATCTGTTCCTTATATGGATCGTTTGGATTATGTTTCCATGATGGTCAATGAACATGCTTATGTCATGGCCATTGAAAAATTATTGCAGCTTGAGGTACCCATACGCGCCCAGTATATCCGTGTCATGTTTGATGAAATTACGCGCATACTCAATCATTTGCTATGGATAGGTGCACATGCGCTTGATGTGGGTGCGATGACAATGTTTCTATATGCTTTTCGTGAAAGAGAAGACTTGATGGATTGTTACGAAGCGGTATCGGGTGCCAGATTGCATGCTGCCTATTATCGGCCGGGTGGCGTGTATCGCGATTTACCCGATACCATGCCGCAGTATCAGTCTTCCAAAATTCATAATGAAAAGCAAACGCGTGTACGTAATGAAAATAGAGAAGGTTCTTTATTAGATTTTATTGAGGACTTTACCAATCGTTTCCCGAAATATGTTGATGAATACGAAACACTCTTGACAGATAATCGAATCTGGAAACAGCGTTTGGTGGATATCGGTATCGTTTCTCCTGAACGCGCTAAGGCACTTGGTTTTACAGGTCCGATGTTGCGTGGATCCGGAGTAGAGTGGGACTTGCGCAAGAAGCAGCCGTATGAAGTTTATGACCGTGTTGATTTTGATATACCCGTAGGGGTAAATGGCGATTGTTATGATCGCTATCTTGTTCGTATGGAAGAGTTTCGCGAGTCAAATCGTATTATTAAACAGTGTGTTGACTGGTTGCGTAAAAATCCGGGGCCAGTGATAACGGATAACCATAAGGTTGCGCCACCATCACGTGTCGGCATGAAACAGAATATGGAAGAAATGATTCATCATTTTAAGCTGTTTACCGAAGGTTTCCATGTACCACCTGGTGAAACCTATGCGGCAGTTGAACATCCCAAAGGTGAGTTCGGTATTTACTTGGTGTCTAATGGCGCTAATATGCCTTACCGTCTTAAAATACGCGCACCAGGATTTAGCCATTTAGCAGCACTAGACGAAATGTCGCGTGGACACATGATTGCTGATGTCGTTGCAATTATTGGTACGCAAGATATTGTATTTGGTGAAATAGATAGATAATAAGATGTTAAGTATTGAATCCCTTAAAAAGATAGATCGAGAAGTTGCTAAGTATCCGCATGACCAAAAGCAATCAGCCGTTATGTCAGCGCTGGCTATAGCACAGGATGAAAAAGGTTGGCTGGCAAATGAAACTATGGATTTTGTAGCGGATTATTTGGGTATGCCGCCTATCGCTGTATATGAAGTGGCGACATTTTATAATATGTATAACCTGGAGCCATTGGGTCAATACAAATTAACAGTCTGTACCAATTTGCCTTGTGCTTTGTCGGGTGGAAATGATGCGGCAGCATATTTAAAACAGAAGCTGGGTATCGGATTTAACCAGACGACATCTGATGGAAAGTTTACCTTAAAAGAAGGTGAATGCATGGGTGCGTGTGGTGACTCTCCCGTGTTATTGGTTAATAATAAACGTATGTGTAGCTTTATGTCCAACGACATGATTGATAAATTGTTGGAGGATTTGAATAAATGAACCCATATCCCCAGACTTTACTAACTGGTGTCGATTCATCTGATCCAGAGAATTGGAAGCTGAAAAGCTATGAGAAGCGTGAAGGCTATGCGGCACTCAAAAAAATCCTGAGTCAGAATATTTCTCCTGAAGAGGTTATTGAGGAAGTTAAGAAATCAGCGTTACGAGGACGTGGAGGGGCTGGTTTTCCTACTGGATTGAAGTGGAGTTTCATGCCTAAGCAATATGAAGGTGAGAAATATCTAGTTTGTAATTCAGATGAAGGAGAGCCTGGTACATTTAAAGATCGCGTTATTATGCAACATAACCCACATATCTTGATTGAAGGTATGCTGATTGCGGCTTATGCAATGGGTGTAAAAACTGGATATAACTATGTTCATGGTGAGATATGGGATGCCTACGAACGCATGGAAGAAGCGGTTGAGGAGGCGAATTCTGCAGGCTATTTAGGTGACAATATTCTGGGGTCTTCGTTCAGTTTTCAGTTGCACAATCACCATGGGTATGGTGCTTACATCTGTGGTGAGGAAACTGCTTTGTTAGAATCCATTGAAGGTAAAAAAGGGCAGCCGCGCTTTAAGCCTCCATTTCCAGCAAACTTTGGCCTCTATGGTAAGCCTACCACAATTAATAATACTGAGACCTTTGCAGCCGTCCCCTGGATCATCCGTGAAGGTGGAGAGCAGTACCTTCTATTGGGTAAGCCAAATAATGGTGGTACTAAGCTGTTCTCGGTATCAGGCCATGTCAATAAGCCAGGAAATTACGAGATTCCAATGGGCACACCTTTTGCCGAATTATTAGAACTGGCAGGTGGTATGCGCGGTGGCAGGAAGTTGAAAGGTTGCATTCCTGGCGGTTCATCCATGCCAGTATTGCCTGGTAATATTATGATGCAAACAGACATGGATTATGACTCTATTGCTAAGGCAGGGTCTATGTTAGGTTCAGGCGCGGTCATTATTATGGATGAGACAACTTGTATGGTGAAAGCGTTAGAGCGGTTAGCATACTTTTATTTTGAAGAATCATGCGGTCAATGTACGCCATGCCGAGAGGGTACTGGCTGGCTTTATCGTATTATTAACCGTATAGAAAATGGGAAGGGAAAGCTGGAAGACCTAGATCTACTTGATAATATTGCTGATAACATCCAAGGCAGGACAATTTGCGCACTGGGTGATGCCGCAGCTATGCCAGTACGTGCAATGATCGAGCATTTTCGCGATGAGTTTTTGTACCATATCGAACACAAAAAATGTATGGTATAGCCGCTATCATGAGTAAAGTTTACCAATTTTATCATTCGTGATTAACCCAAGAATTTTAGCCGATGATTAATATAGAAATTGACGGTAAGCAAATATCTGTGCCCAAAGGCAGCACTATCATGGATGGTGCCAGACAGATTGGTGTGTATATCCCTCACTTTTGCTACCATAAAAAATTATCCATAGCAGCAAATTGTCGTATGTGTTTGGTGCAAGTAGAGAAAGCACCCAAACCATTACCAGCTTGTGCAACCCCAGTTATGGACGGTATGAAAGTATTTACACATTCCGAACAAGCTGTAACGGCACAAAAAGGTGTCATGGAGTTTTTGTTAATTAACCATCCTTTGGATTGCCCTATTTGCGATCAAGGTGGTGAGTGTCAACTGCAAGATCTTGCCGTAGGCTATGGAGCGAGTGAATCACGTTACACTGAAGCCAAGCGGGTAGTCGTTAACAAAAATTTGGGGCCACTGATTTCTACAGACATGACGCGCTGTATTCATTGCACACGCTGTGTTCGTTTTGGTCAAGAAATAGCAGGTGTCATGGAGCTCGGTATGGCTGGGCGCGGTGAGCATGCTGAAATCTTGCCATTTATCGGTAAAACAGTTGACTCCGAATTATCGGGAAACATGATAGATCTCTGTCCTGTGGGTGCGCTGGTCAGCAAACCGTTTCGATATTCTGCACGCACCTGGGAATTATCGCGCAGGAAATCTATTAGTCCACATTGTGGTCTCGGATCAAATCTGGTTGTGCAAGTCAAACAAAATCGTGTGATGCGTGTATTGCCGAGAGAAAATGAAGCAATCAATGAATGCTGGCTGTCTGATAAAGAGCGGTTTGCATACGAAGGATTGAATTCAGAAGATAGACTCACCACGCCAATGATAAAGCGCGATGGTCAATGGGTTGAATGTGATTGGCAAGAAGCACTCGAGTTTTCAGTCGAAGGACTGATGCGGGTAAAAGAAAAGCATGGTGCGCAAAGTATTGGCGCACTGGCCTCGCCTCACAGTACTTCAGAAGAGCTTTATCTGTTACAGAAATTGATGCGTGCAATGGGGAGCGGAAATATTGATCATCGTTTGCGACAATCAGATTTTCGTGCTGACGGACAATTGCAGGGTATTCCTTGGCTTGGAACCAGTATTGCAGATATTTCGCAGTTAAAATCAGTATTAGTTATTGGTAGTACGTTGCGTAAAGATCATCCACTCATTACTCAGCGTTTGCGTCAGGCGGTTAAGCAGGGCTTGCAGTTGAATCTGGTTAATCCAGTCGATGATGATTTGCTAACGCAAGTAGCCAATCAGGCTATTGTAAGTCCTGATGCAACGGTGAAGATACTGGCTGAAATCTTGGCAGCGGCTGTTGAAATTAAGGGTGTAGAACTAGATAAAAATATCAAACAGCTAATCAGTACGGTGACTGCTTCTGAAATAGCTCGCGCGGTCGCTACCAGTCTCATTGATAATGATCCTGCGGCAATTTATCTCGGGAATCTGTCTCAGCATCATCCGCAGTATGCGGATATCCATTTGTTAGCAAATACGATTGCTGGCGTGACAGGGGCCAGTTTTGGTGTCTTAGGTGAAGCGGCTAATAGTGTTGGAGCCTATTTAGTTGGTGCGACACCAGAATTTAGTGCACAGGGTGCAGCAGAAAGACTGAGTCGATCAGAACTGTCAGGACTGAATGCAGGCCAAATGTTAGGGAGTGATCCAGATCAATCAGAACAACTGTGCCAAGCATTTGTATTGATGAATATGGAACCTGAATATGATGTGCATGATGCGCAACAAGCACTTAAAACAATCCAATCTGCGGAATTTGTAGTGTCTATGAGTGCTTATATGGGCAGTGCTCGTGATTACGCCGACGTGTTATTACCCATTGCACCCTTTACAGAAACATCCGGTACTTTTGTAAATACAGAAGGCAATGTGCAAAGCTTTAATGGTGTGGTGCCCCCATTAGGAGATACTCGACCTGCATGGAAAGTCTTGCGCGTTTTAGCAAATATACTCAAACTGGATGGTTTTGATTATGAGACGCCTGAGCAGATACGCGCTGTGATTTTTCCTGAAGGTACTGATGTCGGAAAATATTTGAATAATAACTTAAATAGTTTTGATATTAAGTTCGGCAACAAGAAAGAAAGCGGTATTCAGCGTATTGGCGAAGTGCCCATTTATCGGGCAGATCCAATTGTACGTCGCGCAGAGTCCTTACAGCAGACACACGATGCGGTTGAGCCATTTGCATGGATGCCTTCTGAACTGCTGGAAAGTCTGGGTATCGAGGCAGGTGATCAGATCCGCGTGAAGCAGGGTGGTGGCGAGATACAGATACAGGCTGCTTGTGATAAAAAATTGCCTGCCAATTGTGTACGTATAGCGTGTGCACATCCCAATACTGTGGGATTAGGCGCCATGTTTGGGGAAATACAGGTAGAAAAATTGTAATGGTACGGGTTGGGATTTAGTAATGGAATTTATACAACAATTATTTGAACAGTTATTTGGAATCGAGTGGGGTTCCATGTTGTTCTCATTGGCAAAGAACATGACATTAATTTTTGCCATTGTCATTCCATTGTTGCTGGGCGTTGCCTACCTTACTTTTGCGGAGCGTAAGATCATTGCCTATATGCAGATACGTGTTGGACCGAATCGGGTAACATTCTTCGGTATTCCATGGCTACGAGGCTGGGGACAACCAATTGCCGATGCAGTTAAGGCAATTATGAAAGAGATTATTATCCCCACTGGTGCCAATAAATTTCTATTCATACTGGCACCAGTGCTAACTATTGCACCTGCACTGGCAGCTTGGGCGGTTATTCCGTTTTCTCCCGAATTGGTTTTAGCGGATATCAACGCAGGGTTGCTGTATATACTGGCGATGACATCGATGGGTGTATACGGCGTTATCATTGCGGGTTGGGCATCCAATTCTAAATATGCATTTCTCGGCGCTATGCGATCAGCAGCTCAAGTCGTTTCATATGAATTGGCGATGGGCTTTGCTTTAGTCTGTGTGTTGATGATGTCTGAGAGTTTAAATTTGGGTGATATTGTTAATGACCAAAAAGGTGGCAGCTTGGTTAGCTGGTATTGGCTTCCACTGTTTCCTATGTTTTTGGTTTATTTGATTTCGGGTATTGCCGAAACCAATCGAGCGCCATTTGATGTTGCGGAGGGTGAGTCAGAAATTGTTGCTGGATTCCATGTGGACTATTCGGGCATGGCCTTCACGGTATTTTTCTTGGCAGAATATTCCAACATGATACTGGTTGCGACGTTAACCAGCCTCCTGTTTTTAGGCGGTTGGTTGCCACCTTTTGATAATGAGTTTTTTAACATCATCCCAGGCTTTATCTGGTTACTTCTCAAGATCGGGTTTGTATTGTTCTTGTTTCTGTGGTTTCGTGCGACTTTCCCACGCTATCGTTATGATCAAATTATGCGACTGGGTTGGAAGATTTTTATTCCCATTACATTGGTATGGATTGTTTTATTGGGTACGATTATGCAGCTACCTGCATCAATACGGAGTCTGTTTCCGCTTAATATTTGGTTCTAAAGAGTGGAGAAAATACTATGAATCGTATCAAAAAGTTTTTTAGTACATTTTTATTGTTTGAATTGCTCAAGGGCATGTCAGTTACTGGGCGTTATTTATTTAAACCCAAAATAACGGTACATTATCCTGAGGAAAAGACGCCTCAATCGCCGCGCTTTCGTGGCCTTCATGCCTTGCGTCGTTACCCCAATGGAGAAGAGCGTTGCATTGCTTGCAAATTATGTGAAGCAGTTTGTCCGGCATTGGCTATTACAATTGATTCAGAACAGCGCGAAGATGGCACACGCCGTACAACACGCTACGACATTGACCTGGCTAAATGTATATATTGTGGATTTTGTGAGGAAGCCTGTCCGGTTGATGCGATTGTTGAAACACGTGTGCTCGAATATCACGGAGAGAAACGTGGTGATCTGATTTATACCAAAGAGATGCTACTGGCTGTCGGGGATCGGCATGAGAAGCAGATTGCGAAAGACAGAGAAGTTGATGCACGCTATCGATGAACCTTGCTATTAAATACTCATGAATTTTCAGGATATTATCTTTTATTTATTTTCGGCTATCTTAGTGGCTTCGGCGTTGGGTGTTATCACGGCACGTAATCCAGTTTATTCCGCACTATTGCTTGTTTTAGCATTTGTAACCTCTGCGGGATTATGGTTGCTGTTGGAAGCGGAATTTCTTGCCATAACCCTAGTACTAGTCTATGTCGGGGCCGTCATGGTGCTGTTCTTGTTCGTCGTGATGATGCTTGATATTAATCTTGATCAACTGCGAGAAGGATTCTGGAAATGGTTTCCATTTGGGGCAATCATTGCTTTGGTCATGGTTGTAGAGTTGGCAATGGTCGTAATGAATAAACACTTTAATCTTGCTGAAATGCCCGCACCATCACCACAAGCCGCTGACTATAGCAATACTAAAGAATTGGGACGATTAATTTATACCGAATATGTTTATGCATTTGAGCTGGCGGCAGTACTCCTGTTAGTTGCAATGGTTGCGGCGATTGCATTAACACTGCGTCACCGAACTGACAAGAGATCACCGAATCCATCGAAGCAGGTGGCTGTGAAACGGGAAGATCGCGTACGTATGGTGGTAATGCCTTCTGAAAAAAAAGAATGAGGCGGTTTCTATAGCCTAATAAATGGCTATTGTTTATATGGATCTAATTAAGAGGTAGTTAACTTGGTATCGTTATCCCATTACTTGGTACTTGGTGCGATTCTGTTTGCGATTGGTATTGTTGGTATTTTTCTGAATAGAAAAAATGTCATTATTATACTGATGGCAATTGAATTGATGCTGCTAGCAGTGAATATGAATTTCGTTGCGTTTTCACATTATTTGCAGGATATATCTGGGCAAATCTTCGTGTTCTTTATTTTGACAGTTGCAGCAGCAGAATCTGCAATAGGTTTGGCAATACTGGTAGTGCTATTTCGTAATCTTAATACGATTAATGTTGATGATCTGAATAAACTTAAAGGTTAATGCAGACAAGTTGGAATAGCGCATAACTAACAAATAATATAATAACCGAGATGCAAAAACTTTATTTACTGGTGCCACTTGCACCGCTGGTAGGTGCGCTGATAGCAGGATTGTTGGGTCGTTTTATTGGGCCAATTTGGAGTCATCGCGCAACAATTGCGTTGGTTTTCGCTTCCTTAGTTGCATCCATCATCATATTTATTGATGTCCTGGAGGGGAATGTATTTAACGGCAGTGTATACACTTGGTTAATTACCGGCGATACGCGTTTTGAAATTGGTTTTTTGATTGATCAGCTATCGGCAACCATGATGGTAGTGGTTAGCTTGGTTTCATTGATGGTGCATATTTACACAATTGGATATATGCATGATGATCCAGGTTATCAAAGATTCTTCAGCTATATTTCATTATTCACCTTCTCTATGATGATGTTGGTGATGTCGAATAACTTTCTGCAGTTATTTTTTGGCTGGGAGGCGGTTGGTTTAGTTTCATACTTGCTGATTGGGTTTTGGTATACCCGCCCCACAGCAATCTATGCCAACATGAAAGCATTCCTCGTTAACCGCGTGGGCGATTTTGGTTTTTTACTGGGTATCGCTATGGTACTGATGTATTTTGGTACATTAGATTACGCGACAGTCTTTGCACAAGCACCCCAGATTGCTGAGCAGTCAGTCGAAATCATTCCGGGTAATCCCTGGTTGCTGATCACGGTGATTTGTATTTTGCTGTTTATTGGCGCGATGGGAAAATCAGCGCAGTTTCCACTGCATGTCTGGTTGCCAGATTCGATGGAAGGTCCCACACCTATTTCAGCATTGATCCACGCTGCAACAATGGTTACCGCTGGTATATTTATGGTTGCCCGCATGTCACCGCTGTTTGAGTTGTCTGAAGCGGCATTGTCTACGATATTGGTGATTGGCGGCATTACAACATTATCTATGGCGTTAGTTGCCGTCGTACAAAATGATATTAAGCGTGTAGTCGCCTATTCCACATTGTCTCAATTGGGTTATATGACCGTTGCACTGGGCGCTTCGGCCTACTCAGCAGCAATATTTCATTTGATGACCCATGCATTCTTTAAAGCCGTTTTATTTTTAGGTGCGGGATCCGTCATTATTGCTATGCATCATGAGCAAAATATGCAGAAAATGGGTGGCCTAAAGAAATATATGCCATTTACGTATTGGACCATGCTTATCGCAGCAGTAGCCAGTGCGGGTGTGCCAGGATTTTCAGGTTTCTTTTCTAAAGACGCCATTATCGAAGCAGTACATTTTGCTGATATACCCGGTGTTGATTTCGCGTATTTTTGTGTTGTAGCGACGGTGTTCGTAACAGCACTATACACATTCAGACTGTTCTTCATGACTTTTCATGGGCAGCCGCGCATGGACGCGCATACTAAAGAACATTTGCATGAATCACCTTGGGTGGTGACACTACCACTGGTGGTGTTGGCAATTCCGACCGTTGGTGCAGGTTGGTTTATTGGCCCCATATTATTCGGTGACTATTTTGATAACGTGATCCATGTTCTTCCCGAACATGACACGGTTGAGCAGCTCGGTGTAACGTTTAGTGGCATTGGTGGCATGATGATGCATGCGCTGTCAACAGTCCCATTCTGGCTTTCTATTGGCGGTATATTTACAGCCTGGTTCTTGTATATGGTGTGTACGGATTGGCCAGAAAAAATTAAAAAAGTAAGTGGACCACTTTATACGCTGCTTGATCGTAAATACTACATTGACGAGTTTTATTCCTGGTTGTTTGCGGGCGGTACACGCGCACTGGGAAGCGGACTGTGGAAGTATGGTGATGTAAAAGTGATCGATGGTTTTTTCGTCAATGGTACAGCGCGCGTGGTTGTCTGGACAGCGATGTTAGTTCGCCATTTTCAATCAGGCTATATTTACCACTATGCCTTCACGATGATTGTTGGTGTTTTCATCCTAATGAGTCTGTGGTTATATCAATTTTAAAATCATAATGACAAAGCATAGTGCCGATAAGTGGCATCTGTGAGCTTTATATTAATAGCTAATAAGTACTAATAAATAAAACGGAATGAACATGTTGTCTGGTTTCCCACTATTAAGTTTGATTATCTGGTTACCAATTTTAGTTGGTATAGCCGTATTTGCTACCGGGGGTGATCGTAACGCACAAGCAGCTCGCTGGATTGCGTTCACGGGTTCGATATTGGGTTTGTTGGTGGCCATTCCACTCTATGTAGGGTTTGATTCAACAACGGGTTCCATGCAATTTGTTGAACAGCATGCTTGGATTGAACGTTTCAATATTTATTATTATCTGGGTGTCGATGGCATTTCAATGCCACTAATTCTACTCAATTGTTTTACGACACCACTCGTGGTGATAGCAGGTTGGCAAGTGATTCGTGAACGGGTGTCACAGTACATGGGTGCGTTTTTAATCATGTCTGGGATTGTAAATGGTGTGTTTTCATCTCTGGACGCTATTTTATTTTATACGTTTTGGGAAGCATCACTAATACCGATGTTCTTGATTATTGGTATTTGGGGTGGGCCTAATCGTGTGTATGCAGCGATTAAGTTTTTTCTCTATACTTTGCTGGGCTCCTTATTGATGTTGGTAGCATTTATTTACTTGTATCAAACGTCCGGGGGCAGCTTTTCAATACAGGATTACCATCAGTTACCCATACCGTTGACACCACAAATTTTAATTTTTATCGCATTTTTACTGGCGTTCGCAGTAAAAGTGCCCATGTGGCCGGTTCATACATGGTTGCCTGATGCGCACGTTGAGGCGCCAACAGGTGGCTCAGTGGTATTGGCGGCAATATTGCTTAAGTTGGGTGGTTACGGTTTTCTACGTTTTTCTATGCCGATTGTGCCGGATGCCAGCCACTATTTAGCAGAGATGATGATTGTGTTGTCATTGATTGCGGTGGTATACATTGGCCTCATTGCGCTGATGCAAGTTGACATGAAAAAGCTCATTGCCTATTCCTCAGTCGCACATATGGGATTTGTAACCTTGGGATTTTTCCTATTCAATGCTTATGGTATTGAAGGCGCAATGGTACAAATGATTTCGCATGGATTTATTTCTGGTGCAATGTTTCTATGTGTAGGTGTTCTTTACGATAGATTACATTCACGTCAGATCGCTGATTATGGCGGTGTGGTGAATAAAATGCCTGTGTTTTCTGCGTTTTTTATGTTGTTTGCAATGGCTAATGCTGGATTACCCGGTACCAGCGGTTTTGTTGGCGAATTTATGGTGATTATGGCTGCGATTAAAGTCAATTTCTGGTACGCATTCCTTGCCGCTACGACACTGATTTTTGGTGCTGCGTATACACTTTGGATGTACAAGCGGGTCATTTTTGGTGCCGTGGCAAGTCCCGCTGTAGAAGGTTTGGAAGATATTTCTAAACGTGAATTTGCGATGTTGGCAATATTGGCCATTGCCGTGATATGGGTTGGCGTCTATCCACTACCATTAACAGAAGTAATGCATACAACAGTCAATAACTTACTGGAACACGTCAGCCACAGCAAACTCTGATTAAGTGTGTCTGCAACAACGAGTATTTTTCTCGATATGAGGATTAATAATTAATGAATTTTCTACCACCTGATTTTACACCTGCCTATTCTGAGATATTTATCCTTGTGATGGTGTGCGTGGTAATGCTGGCTGATCTTGCAGCAGGTGATAAGAGGCGTTATGTCGCATATTTGTTGACACAGGCTGCACTACTGGGCTGTGCATTACTGACCTTTGTTTCATTTTCCACGGATGTCGTATTTACATTTTCAAGCATGTATGTGGACGATGCTATGGCAGATATGCTGAAATTAATGGTTTATGGCACCGTATCTGCAGTGCTGATTTATTCACGTGCCTATATCAGTGACCGTGGAATGATGACTGGTGAGTTTTTTAGTCTCGTTCTGTTTGCGACACTAGGCATGATGGTAATGATATCCGCCAGTCATTTCTTGACGCTATATATCGGTCTGGAACTGTTATCACTTTCATTATATGCGTTGGTAGCACTCCGTCGCGATTCCCTCATGGCGACTGAAGCAGCGATGAAATTCTTTGTGCTGGGTGCTTTAGCCTCTGGATTCTTGCTTTATGGAATGTCCATGGTTTATGGCGCGACGGGTACATTATTTATTGCCAATATTTCTGAGATCATACAAAGTGGTACGAGCAGTCGAGAAGTCTTGGTGATTGGACTGGTCTTCATTGTTGCAGGCATCAGTTTTAAACTGAGTGCGGCCCCTTTTCACATGTGGGCACCGGATGTATACCAAGGCGCACCGACAGCAATAACACTATTTATTGGTTCTGCACCCAAACTGGCTGCCTTCGGTTTTGTTATGCGCCTTTTAGTAGAAGGTATGGGTGAGATGGTGGCTGATTGGCAGGGAATGTTGGTGATATTAGCCGTCATGTCTATGGCGATTGGTAATATTGCAGCGATTGCACAGACTAATATCAAACGTATGTTGGCATACTCCACTATCTCGCATATGGGATTCTTACTTCTGGGTTTTGTGAGTGCTGATTGGAATGGCTATAGCTCTGCATTGTTCTATGTGATTGCCTATGTATTGATGACATTGGGTACTTTTGCAATGATTATGTTGTTGTCACGCAAAGGCTTTGAAGCAGAGGAAATTAGTGATTTCAAGGGGCTGAATAAAAGAAACTCATGGTATGCATTTATCGCTTTATTGTTGATGCTTTCATTGGCAGGTATTCCGCCCATGATTGGTTTTTATGCCAAACTAGCTGTATTGCAGGCAGTTGTGAATGCCGGCTATATTTGGGTGGCTGTTGCGGCCGTATTATTCTCTTTGATTGGCGCGTTTTACTATTTGCGGATTATCAAGTTTATGTACTTCGATGAGCCAGAAAGTGATGCGCCATTGTTGCCTAACATTGATGTTAGGGTACTTATCAGTGTTAATGGGTTATCAGTTTTGGGACTGGGATTATTTCCTCAGACATTGATGGCCTTGAGTCTTTACGCTATTCAAAACTCAATGTAGTCAATTCTATGTGTAGTGAGTGATCAGGAAAATAAACAACCCCGTGGCAAGACCACGGGGTATTAAAAAAGTGTAAGTTGACG
>CAXBGL010000049.1:0-16217 GCA_963975255.1 uncultured Nitrosomonas sp.
CTAAAGACTAATTAGATCCCCGTGGCAAGACCACGGGGAATCACAAGTTGAAAGTCACACCCAGGCTAAAGTACAAGATCCGATGAAACAGCCTTAAAGCTAACTTATAACATCCTTATCTGACTAGTTTATTTGGAAATAATCGTTATGGAAATTTTTCTGATGAATGTGCGATGAAATGACATCCAATAAGGTTAAAGAATTTATTTATTGTGGCAGATAATATTCATAACAATAATTATCCAAATATTTTCTGATATGTAAAGAATCTGTTCGCATCAACAAACCTGCTCCCAATCTACACAAAAACCACACAATAAGCGTGATATCTATTTAGAAAGTAGCAGGCTGTCTTAATGAACAAAGACAAACAGACATCCCCGCTATGACTCATCGAAATAGACATATGACTTTTGCGGTACATTAGACTCCTTGAAACGTTTGTGCTCTTCTCTATCCAATTTCTTGTCCCACCAAATACCTCTTGCGGCTTTTCGTTGCTCGTTCAATTGCGGGTTTTTTTCAAGCAATTCGCGCATAAACTTGGTGTGTTCAGATTCATACATATAATCCATGGTTCAATTTGCCTGTTATTATTAATGATTAAACTTTAGCACAGTAATAATAGCTTAGGTACTACCGTGTAAAGATAAATAAAAAGTCATTGATATTTCTCAAAGTGCCAAATAATTTGCATGGCACAAATTATATTTGCGCAACTTTGCTACATACTCAGAAAAGGGCAAGGGATATTCCTTTTCGAGTGTTTTCGCACGTTTCTTTAACGTCTTCCATGCCAATCTCCCAGGACTATTTTCCATAGCAAAAACAATTAGATTTCCGTCTACGTCTGACAACATCTTCACAACATGACCGTTGAAGCTATTTTCAATACACCGCAGATAATTACTAACATTTTTATCTCGACTCAAAAAGTTAACAACTAATATACCGTTTTTATTCAACACCCTGCGCGCTTGATTATAAAAATCCTGACTACATAAGGAGGGAACCTGACAGCCATCATCAAAACCATCTATCATCAATATATCCGTGCTGAGAGAGTGTCTGGCAATATACTCACCACCTTCAGCGATGATTACCTCAAAACGCGCGTCCTCAGCAGGTAATGCAAAATGATTAACTGCCACTGAAACAACCTGCGGATTGAGCTCGACCGCCGTTATCTGGGACTTTGGCATTCGATGATGAACAAATTTTGCCAATGATCCGCCACCCAAACCAATCATCAGAATATGGGTAGGACAAGCATGGAACAATAAAAAACCCATCATACATTGCGTGTAGCTCAGTTCTAGATCGTTTGGCACAGAAATTTTCATGGCGCTCTGTACCATGCTTCCACCCAAATGCAGGGACCGTACGCCATCTTGTTCGCTGATCATTATTTCAGGATCGGCATACGGACTATCTTTAAGACATTGAGACATGAAAAGAAACGAGAAAAATACAGCAGCTATTGTACCCCTTCAAACGTTAAAACGGATCTTTGAATTCTTGTGGACAGTAATAACCAAGAACAAAATCAATATCCTGTCTCATTATTTAACGGTAGGGTAGAATAGACTCAAAAACTTAAGAATATCAATGGCTTAATCATCAACCAAGATTCAACTTCTGAGCCATGTTAAGAGTAGGTTTAAGTTGTGTTCAACCCATCTCATTTTTTAAAAATATCAGGAGAAATACAATGGATTTATCAAAATTAACTTCTCAATTAATTGGCAACAAATTGGATTTAAATGGGGATGGCGTGCCCGATAATTTATCAGATGCATTAAGCAGTTTACTGAGAAAAGCCGATACGGCGGGTGAAAATGTTGGCGTAGAATTGGCTGGCGTAGTAGAAAAAATGAAAACATCGGGTGGTAGCCTACAGGAAACAGTGAGTTCTTGGCTAGGCGATGGCGAAAATATGCCGATTTCTAAAGAACAAATTACGGACATGTTCTCAAGCGAAAAAATCTCTGAATTTGCGAGTAAACTCGGCGTCTCCACAGAGAAGGCATCCCATGCATTTTCAGAAGCTTTGCCACAAATTATTGATAAAGCCAGCAGTACAAGCAATCTGTTCGATTCAGTAAAAGATCAAATAAACGAAAATACGGGTGGCTTAATGGACAAGCTCAATAACATGTTCAAATAAGCAGTGCGCCGTCTGAAGAACAATAAACGCGAGTCGATGTAATTCCCCTACTTTTCCCTATTTGCAATTGCATCCACACACGTGTTGTTCTTCCCTTTTGATTGCTTTTTGGGTATTGTTGCCAACGAATGTAAGCCGAGATGCAACGCAGCCTTGGCAAGCATGTGTGCACTCACAGGCGCAGTAACAAACAAAAACAGCGTTATCAATATTTCATGCATACTAACGCCCGCTTTATGCGTACTGAAATAAATGGCAGACGCCACCAGTAAACTGCCCACACCCAATGTGGTCGCTTTGGTCGGACCATGCAACCGGGTATAAAAATCCTTAAACCGAACAAGTCCCAGAGAACCAATAAAAGTCAGTGTGGCCCCCATCAAAATAAGAAATGAAAGTAAATAATCCAACATAATTACTCGATAATATCACCACGCAACAAATATTTACATAAAGCAACTGTACCAATAAACCCCATCAGGGCAATAAGCAATGCCGCTTCAAAATAAATGGCCTGAGAAAGGTGAATACCCAACAATATCAGTAATGCAATGGTATTAACATACAAGGTATCCAAAGCCAGAATGCGATCTGGCACGCTGGGGCCCCGCAATAAACGCCAAAAGCTCAATGCCGCAGCAACGGCAACCAATGCAAATGCGATAGGGATGGCAATATCTAACATTTCTCGAAAATCTCTTTTAAAGGGATTTCATAACGTTGTTTGATCGTGACAACCAATGCATCCTTATCTGCTTCGTTGAGTGCATGAATTAACAAACTTTTATGGTCACTTGAAAGTCGTGCCGACAATGTACCCGGTGTAAGCGTAATACTGTTCGCTAAAAAACCAATGGCCACATCCGAAGTTAAATCCAAAGGCAATACCACAAAAACAGGCTTGAGCTGATCGGGATTACCCAGGATCAGTCGAGCCACAGTAAAATTAGCCAATACAATATCAATCAGCAATACACCGATATAACGTAACAAAATAAGTGGCTTGTGAATACGTATCGTCTCTGGCCAAAAGCGTATGGTCAATACAGGAATAGCCCATCCCAACAATAAGCCAAGCAAAATCTGACCTGGCTCAACACTATTGGTCAGCAATAACCATATACCCGTCAAAGTTGGCGTAAGAACAGGATGGGGTAGCAAGCGCTTCATTAATACTTTGCGCCCGAACCCAGTACCGCATGAACATAAGTGTCGGGTTGTAATAATTGATCTGCTGTCGCCAATGTAAAGTCTGTTATGGGGCCAGCCCAGACTACCAAAATCAAACACAAACTCAGTAGAACAATAATCGACAATAATTCACCCATGACAGGCATCAAACCTACAGGTGTATTTGTTACTGTTGTCAGTTTAGAAACTTGTGGGGGTTCTGCTCGATAAAACATTAAACTGCCACTACGCGCTAACGCAATTAAAGCGAATAAACTGGTTATTAATACAATACCCAATATCCATGGTAAAGCTGGATGCGTCAGTGCTGCCTGTAGTATCAGAAACTTCCCTACAAAACCAGACAAAGGTGGAAGCCCCGCCACGAGTACAGCCACAATAAAAAACAAGACACCGAATAATCTTTGATAAGCCATAGTTGGGCCCAGATCGAATTTATCATTCATTTCACCACGGCGCTTCGCAATGCTATCTGCCAACAAAAAGAAAGCCGCTACGGCAAAAGTAGAATGCGGCAAATAATAAAGCCCTGCGGCAATACCAACACTGGTATTCAAACCAAATGCAACCAGTAATGAACCAACTGAGGCCATCACCAGATAAGCAATTTGTTGACGTAACCGAATACTCGCTACGGCCCCCAACATACCCGCAACCAATGTTGTTAATGCCAATGGCAGCAACCATGCTTCAATCAGATCAGCAGCCGGACCCGCTTGTTCGCCAAAAATGAGGGTATAAACGCGCAAAATGCTGTATGCCCCCACCTTGGTCATAATGGCAAATAATGCGGCCACTGGCGCAGTTGTATGCGCATAGGCAGCCGGCAGCCATAAATAAAGGGGTAGCAAAGCTGCTTTAAGCGCAAACACAGCAAACAAAAGCAAACCCGCTACACGTACCAACGCAACCTGTTCGAGAGGTGTGGCCGCTACTTTAACCGCCAAATCCGCCATATTCAGTGTACCCAATATGCCATATAATGTCCCCACTGCAAACAGAAACAAGGTAGAGCCTACCAGATTGATCACGACAAAATGCAAGCCAGCCTTGGTTCGTAATCGCCCTCCGCCATGTAACAATAAACTGTAAGAAGCCAGTAATAAAATTTCAAAAAATACAAATAAATTAAAAAGATCACCCGTTAGAAAAGCACCGTTCAAGCCAAAAAGTTGCAATTGGAACAACACGTGAAAATGAGAACCCTCAGCATCCGTACCCCGCACTGCATAAAGCAAGGCACACAAGGAAAGCAATGCTGTGATAATTAGCATCCAGGCAGCCAGACGATCTGCAACCAGGACAATGCCAAAAGGAGGCGACCAATTACCTAACGCATAGACCAGAATTTCACCATTACTAACACGATGCAACAACCCAACAGCCAATACAACCTGAGCAACTACTGATGTAATACTCAAAACACGTTGAAATAACAAGGGTTGTTTCTGCAACAACAACAATACAATGCCAAACAATAAGGGCAATATTACGGGCGCAATAACGATGTGGCTCATCATGGCTTATGCTTTCCATCCACGTGATCGTTACCCAGCTCTAAATGTGCTTTAAGAGACAATACAATCACAAAGGCAGTCATAGCAAAACTGATCACGATCGCCGTAAGCACTAAAGCTTGAGGTAGTGGATCCGCATATTCAGTCATACCCGGCGTAATAACGGGTGGGCGGGCAATGGTGAGCCTACCCATCACAAGTAAAAATAAATTGACCGCATACGATAAAAAGGTCAACCCCAACACAACAGGAAAAGTGCGACCACGCAATGTGAGGTAAATACCACAAGTAGTAAGTACCCCTATAATCAAGGATATCAGTGCTTCCATTAGCGGATACGCTTCCTGACATGTGCCCAATGACTTTGACGGTGCACCATACCCAAATAAACCAGAATCAACAAGGTAGCACCCACTACAACCAAATAAACACCCAAATCAAAAGCTATGGCAGATGCCAGTTCAAATTCACCAATTACTGGCCAATCTAAGTGACCGAAGGTTGATGTCAGGAAAGGATGATCAAATATCCAGCTAGCCAATCCTGTCATTAGCGCTATCAACAAACCCGAACCAATAACCACATGCATATTTGTCGGTAGACGCGCTTGCGTCCAGGTTGTGCCATTCGCCAAGTACTGCATCACCAATGCCACGGCGGTAATTAATCCAGCAATGAAACCACCACCAGGTAAATTATGCCCACGCAACAAAATAAAAATGGATACCAATAAGGCAAGGGGTAATAGCAAGCGCGCAAATGAAGCCATAATTAACGGGTGCATATCCTGATCCCAAGGTCGATTCTGGCTATCGTGACTGGAGCCCGACAACTTCAAATGCTCCAGCATAGCGTAGATACCCAAACCCGCTAACGCCAGAACAGTAATTTCACCGAGGGTATCATAACCACGAAAGTCAACCAGAATCACATTAACAACATTCGTGCCCCCCCCACCAGGTACACTATGAGTAATAAAATAATCAGCAATGCTTTCATAAGGACGCGTCAATATTGCCCATACCAGCATCGTCACCCCCCCCCCTGCTGCAATCGCCACCACCCAGTCACGACTACGCAAAAATAGGCTAGATTCAGATGGAGATCGTTGCGGCAATAAATACAAGGCCAGCAGCATGAGCACAACCGTTACCACTTCTACTGAAAGTTGCGTCAGTGCCAAATCAGGCGCAGAAAATTTAATAAAAATCAGTGCCACACCCAGCCCGACTGTACCCAGTAAAATTAGAGCAACAAGACGCTGATGATGCAAAATAACCGTACCGATCGCCGCGATCATCAATATCAAGGCAATTAGTAAACTCACACCATCAATAGGTAACAACATGCGATCACCCGTCAACGATGCCGTGCCATACTGAAAGCCCATAGTGCCAAGCATCAATATAAAAAGAATAAAAATGAATAGCATACGTTGCAATGAACGCGTATCCAGAAAATGGGTCGCCCCTTTTGCGAATTTGAACAAACCTTCAAGCAAATCTTGATACAGCACTTTAAACTCTAATCGTTCTCCCAGTCGCTCATGTACCGCAAATAAATGGCGCCGGCTGAGATAAACCAAAACACCACCGACCAGTGCAATAACACTCATCAATAGCGCCGGGTTAAAACCATGCCAGATAGCCAGATTGTGTTCCGGTAATGGCCCCTGTAATAAACCAGTGGCAGCCACCACCAAAATTGCTTCTACGGTAAAAGCTGGAAAAATCCCTACTAGCAAACACAATGCTACCAGTACTTCCACAGGCACTTTCATCCAACGGGGAGGTTCATGCGGTGTTTTTGGTAAATCAACAGGTGCCCCGTTAAAAAACACTGTATGGATAAAACGCAGTGAATAAGCAACCGCAAACACCCCCGCCAGTGTAGCTGCAACCGGTAGCAGCCATCCCCAAGGTAAATTGATATCATGAAGTGTTTCAGCAAAAAACATTTCTTTTGATAAAAAACCGTTAAATAACGGCACACCTGCCATAGAAGCGGCGGCCACCATGGCCAACAATGTCGTATGTGGCAAAAAATTCCACAGACCACTGAGGCGACGCATGTCCCGCGTACCGGTCTCATGATCGATGATACCTGCAGCCATAAATAATGATGCTTTAAAGATGGCATGATTGATAATATGGAAAACACCTGCGACAGCGGCAAGCGGTGTACCAATCCCAAATAACAAGGTAATCAAGCCTAGATGACTAATCGTTGAATAGGCGAGCAAACCTTTCAAATCATGCTTAAAAAAAGCAATATAGGCGGCCACAAGCAATGTTGTAAGCCCTGTCATACTGACTAACCAAAACCATTCGGGCGTACCCGATAAAGCGGGAAACAATCGCGCAAGAAGAAACACACCCGCTTTCACCATGGTCGCTGAATGCAAATAAGCTGATACGGGTGTAGGTGCCGCCATGGCATTCGGTAGCCAGAAATGAAAGGGGAATTGTGCCGATTTGGTAAAAGCACCCAGCAACACTAGAATCAGCATCGGCAAATAAAGTGGATGCGCGCGAATAATATCGCCTGATTCCAAGATTACGGACAAATCATAGCTACCGACAATATCACCCAACAATAAAAATCCGCCGAGCAATGCCAACCCACCTCCTCCGGTTACTGCCAAAGCCATACGCGCACCACTCCGTGATTCATGGCGATGTTGCCAGTAGCTGATAAGCAAAAAGGAAGACAGACTGGTCAATTCCCAGAAAATAAGCAACTGAATGATATTTTCTGATAGCGCGACACCCAGCATTGAGCCCATGAACAAGAGTAGATAAGCATAAAAACGCCCCATATCATCACGCTCAGACAAGTAATACCGCGCATAGAGAATAATCAGCAAACCAATCCCGAGAATCAGCAATGCAAACAATAGACCCAAGCCATCTAGGCGAAATGCAATATCGAGGCCCAATCTCGGTATCCAACTCAAGCGCTGCACCAGCGTATGTCCCGCAAAAGTATCTAACATCAGTGGGAATAAGCAGGACAGCGCAATGAACGTTACTACACCCGCCATCCAGGCAGCATGAAGCCTACCCAATCGAGAAACACAGGCAACAAAGATTGAACCAAAAAAAGGAGTAAGTGCAACCAGGAACAAAGTCATAAAACGAAGATCTTATAGTGAAGCAAACAAAATACTCAGAAAGGCTGTGTCACAATATTAAAATTAATCTTTGCTTCCTTAACAAGATTCAGCACTATCTCGTAATTATTTAGAAGGAATCCGTATCTCTGACAGGAATACGCCAAACAAATATTGTCAGGATAACACCCATCATACCCAATATTACTTTATGCCACATAGCAGGCAAAATAAAAATAGAGCTACCAAAGGACAAAGCCATGAGAAGATACGCCCATCGTTTGGCACGGCGCGGAATACTGCGATGTTCACACCATTCGCGAATAATTGGCCCTGCAATACGGTTGGCTAATAATTTATTATGAAAACGTTCGGAACCACGTGCAAAACAAGCAGCTGCCAGCAGAACAAAGGGTGTCGTTGGCAATACGGGCAATATGGCACCCAGAACAGCTAATATTAAAGCAATGACACCTGCTCCCAAATACAGACTGCGCATAACAGGAGAATTATGTAAACACAACAGGCTTATCTCCTGCGCATTATGCTTTGGTTCTTTATCGAGTGTATCTTGGTTTAAAGGTACCAACATTGCTTTAACTATATGAAGAAAGTACATTGATGTAATGCCACGTAATCATACACATTTCTATGGCAAAGTTGTTTGAGTGTAAATATACAAAAATCTGTAGCGATGAATGGGCTGTAGTGACGAACGCGTCATACCGAGTAGTATAATACCTGAAAGTTGGTTATTAACATTTACCAAGTTTATTTTTTATACTAAAGGAAATATGTCTAAAATGAAGACCCTATTTAATTTAAGCATCTTAATCGTAACACTTGCAATGCTGCCCCAAGTAGCCTTTTCTTACCAAGAACACGGTCAAATTGAATCAAGTATCACCCAACTTGAAAAAATTGACAAAAAGGTAGGAAGCGGTGAGGAAGCTGTTGTAGGTAAAACTGTAAACGTTCATTATACAGGCTGGCTATACGATGCAGCGGCGCCAGAAAAAAAAGGTAAACAATTTGATAGCTCACATGACCGTAACAAACACTTCTCCTTTTTACTGGGATCAGGACGTGTTATTAAAGGTTGGGATCAAGGTGTTAATGGTATGAAAGTAGGTGGGCAACGCACATTAATCATACCACCCTCTATGGCCTATGGCCCACAAGGTGCTGGGAATGTTATTCCACCCAATGCAACGTTGGTTTTTGATGTCGAGTTGATTGGCCTGCAATAAGCAACCTATCTGACACAAGTACGTAGCGACTGACGCAAGAAAACCGATTGTAGTTCTTGCTCTTTCCGCTACACCGCATCAAGATTGCCATTCGTAACACAACGGGCTTAACATTTCGAATGTGAGAATTGTACTGGTCTACAAACCTGCCGGATATTTAATATCAAGAATGATTCTATCGAGAAAACAGTACTTGCCTAAATCCAACACATTGCAAAAAAGGCATATAACTCAAAGGATAAAGTGATGACACCGACCGTACAAAACCGTTTCATCATACGCAAACGTCTGGCAATCACTTTCGTCATTGTAAGTTTGCTTATTATCCTACTGGGATTACTCGGTTATTTCTGGTTACCAGGCTTTGCAAAATCAAAACTTGAAACTATTTTATCTGAAACCATACAACGGCCTGTAACTGTTCAGTCAATCGATTTTCATCTATATTCTCTGGAACTGACAGTACACGAATTGCATATAGGAAAGAAAAATGCGACTAACGCTGACAAGACACTGTTTTCCTTCGAAAAACTATATGTTGATGTAAGTTTTGATTCTGTTACGCGAAAAGCACCCGTTATCACTGCAATCACGCTGAATGCACCAAAACTAAGCTTAGTACGTGAAGGCAAGCAGCAATTTAATATTACCGATTTAATTGAGAAATTTACTCAGCCCTCGGAAGATGATGATGACCAGGAATCAAGTAAAACACATTTTTCAATTAGTAACATTACCATCACTAATGGCTACTTTGAATTAGTAGATCATTTCAAGAAAAGTCATCAAAAAATATCTGCAATCAATCTTGGCATCCCCTTCGTTGCCAACTTTGAAAGTACCCAAGCCACCTGGATCGAACCGCATTTCAACGCAAAAATTAATGGTGCGCCAATCTATCTTGATGGCAAGGTGCGCCCCTTCGCCAGCAAACTAGAAGCGACACTGGTGCTTAAGCTAAGCAATATCGATTTAACACATATTGACGAATATTCACCCATTCCTACAGGAATCAGTCTACTTTCTGGTTATTTTGATAGTGATTTAGTGGTGACATTTTCACAAACGCCGGACGAGCCACCCAGTGTTTCTTTATCTGGGCATGCAGCATTACGGAAATTAGCAATTAACAATCAAGCGGTTGAAGCGCCCTATCACGCTGCACTAAGTGAACTCAATATTCAGTTACCCGATATCGATTTGATGGGCCTCAAGCCATCACACGTAGGCATTGCTTTAAGCAATATCACGTTAACACGTAAAGGCGAATCTAAACCCGTACTCTCACTGCCCAAATTAACTGTAGACAGCATCTTGATTGATATGGCAAAACAACACGTTGTACTCGATAAGATTTTTCTGAATCGTTTCAACGCTTCCATACAACGAGAAAAAAACGGGACTATCGACCTAACACGGCTTTTTGCATCTAACTCACATGAATCGCTCCCATCTTCAGTACACAAAGCAAACATTCCGATACCTGGTATTCCGATACCTGGTCGAAAACCATCTGCTAAAGAATTAATTCAAGTAGCAGATCAAAAAGGAGAGTCGAAGTCAGATCCAGCACCCAAAGTAGATTCTGTTAAGCAGGTAACAACCAGTGAGAAAGCTTGGACAACGCAAATCAATTATTTCAAACTTTCTGCAGCGTCATTAAGCTTTAATGATACGACGCTAACAGAAGCCGTACCAATGGTTATTAGCTCACTTGATTTAACGTTAGATAAAATTGATTTAAGTGGAATCAAACCACTAAATCTGACGTTGCAAGCAAAGGTAAATCAGCGTGGAAACATTAACACTAAGGGTTCATTAGCATGGGCGCCGTTAGCAACTGAACTAGATATTGATCTCAACGAAGTTGATCTGGTATCCATGCAAGGTTGGGCTGGAGACAAATTCAATGCCTTGCTGACCCGTGGTGCCGTTTCCTTCCAAGGCAAAATCAAAGCAGACGGAGAACCATTAAAAGTATCCATAAATGGCCAAGGAAAACTTTCAGATTTCAATATTTTTGATAAAGTAAGTACATCTGATTTACTGCGTTGGAAAAAACTCGACATCAACGGCATCAACTTTATTAATGAACCATTGCAGATTGATATTGCTTCGATAGAACTTGGCGATTTCTTCGCTCTGGTAAAAATCTCACCTAATGGGGATCTGAATCTTAAGAAAATTGTCAAACAAGACGAGACAGAAGCTGATACACCATCAACCACGACGACTACAACAGCACCGGCGGACAAAACAATGCCGATACATATCGGCAAAATATTTTTACAGCAAGGCAATATCAATTTTAATGATCGATTCATAAAACCTAATTATCGAGCAAATCTAACCAAACTCTCTGGACAGATTGGGCCACTGCATCCCAACAAACCAGGAAAAATTGAGATTCGTGGCGCGGTAGACAAATCTGCCCCGTTAGAAATTAAAGGAACCATCGAACCATTTAGTAGCGAACTCCAGCTCGACATTTTAGCCAAAGTGAAAGGTATTGATTTGCCACCCTTTAGTCCATATTCAAGCAAATATATCGGCTATGAAATCGACAAAGGCAAACTATCTGTAGATATCCATTACCAAATTGAAAATGGTTTGTTGAAAGCAGAAAATAATATTTTTCTGGATCAGCTTACCCTGGGCAATGAAACAGATAACCCGGATGCACCTTCACTTCCTTTGAGTCTGGCCATATCACTGCTAAAAAATCGGCAGGGTGAAATTGATATTCATCTGCCCATAGAAGGTTCACTCAATGACCCAAAATTTAGTATTGGCGGTATTGTTTTTGATGCTTTTGTTAACCTGATTATGAAGGCGGTTACATCGCCTTTCGCATTACTGGGCTCGGTTTTAAGTGGCGGGGAAGAATTGTCTAATATTGATTTTGCGCCGGGCTATGCTGAAATTGAAGCAGAAGCTGAGAAACGTCTGCAAACATTATCTCAAGCACTAATTGATCGCCCCGCACTTAAACTGGAAATCACTGGCTTTATTGATCCAGAAAAAGATCGTGAAGGACTTAAACATGCGCTACTCGAACGCAAAGTAAAGGCCTATAAACTTGCAATAGATGCAGAAAAAGGGATAACAAGCGGTGCTTTAGATGATATTGAGCTAGACACTGAACAATATACCGAATATCTAACGCTTGTCTACGAAGACGAAAGTTTTGAAAAACCAACAAATATACTCGGGCTTACCAAAAGCCTGCCTGTTCCAGAAATGGAACAACTCATACTCAAAAATATTGAAGTCAGCAACGATAATTTACAAGATTTGGCTGAACAACGTGCCGATGCAGCACGAAATTGGTTAATTGATCAAGGCGGCATTGCTAACGACAGAGTATTCGTCCTAGGCGCAGAAACTGAAACAGATGAGAGCAAAACAGGAAGCCGTGCAGAGTTTTCACTCAAATGAGAAAAGTAAGTCAGGCCCAGTCATGAGACCAAACTAATGTTCCATTGGGTGATGTTCCGCGTGACCATCTCGTGTCTTGAGTTTCTGCCCTGGTTTGAGCGGGGTGAAGCGCGCAGCATGCGCCTCCTGCTCAGGCAGCTTTATGAACACAATAATCAGAGTATCCGGCTTGACTAAGAATTCCCCAGAACCCTTGAACATGTTGTCACCGGCTGGTTCCAGTTTGACTGAAGCCTTAGCCTTGCCGGTTTGTACGCTTGCTTTGCTGATGCCATCGTCCGTATTAATCTTGACGTCCGCATGATCTGTTACATAAAGCATGATTTCATTATCCTTGGCAACAAGCTCAAGATGATAGGGTCCCGCCATACGTAATTGCCCACCATGGGGTGCATTGACAGAGTCAAAATACACATCCGTGTGCGGCCAAGCTGGTAACGGCAAAACCAGAACCGCACCAATCAGAACAATAACCAGCAATTTACTCATTTTCTATCTCCCAATACAGTCAACCCGGTACGAATTTATGCGTAATTTCAGTGCACATGGTCATCCGGTGGCGGCAGAATTTCTTTCTCACGATTGAGTTGAGCTGTCTGCTGCATCAATATATCGATATTTGTCCAACCTTCCCCGTCCGCCTCAGGAATCCAGCGTGCGCGCAAATAACCGTAACGGTCTACGAGGAACTCCATGTGTTTGGGTAAGGATCCTTTACCAAGCAGATCGGCCTTACTAAGGGTTCTGCGAAATAAGGCATAACTACGCGTGATATCTACTGCGCCCTGTATTACCACCGGAAAAGGAATATCTGCTGTAATTGCCGCCATATCCAATGTGTCGGGGTCATTCATCGGTACTGCCAGCACTTCAGTATCCCCCCCACTTAGCGCATCGTAGGTCTGTCGTAACTGATCAAGCCGCTCCTGTGATTCTGGCCACGAAAATAGAACCAGTAATAAGTTTTTTTGCTGACGAAAATCTTGCAAGATACCGCTTGAAGCATCATGCGCAGAATAGGAGAAGTTAGGCGGGCCCATAGAAGGGGAAGGTCTGTTAGGAACCACCTTGGGGCTCATAATACGTGCTTGGTAGCCGCGAGACATGGCATGAATATAATTGACAACATCCCAACGATCTTCTTCTTCAAGCTTGTCGCTAAAGCCAGGCATGCCAGTATCAGGAATCCCTTTAGTCAACCAATTGAAAAAATCTCCTGCAGTATGCCTGTCGGTATGTCCCTCTGTAAGCAGATCCGTGGGCGGTTTGGCAAACGTTTTCGCCAAAATCCCGTTACCCTTACCTTGAGGCCCGTGACAAGCCACACAATTCTCAACGTAAAAGTACGACCCATTGGCAATAGAAATGGTATCAAATGGAACCGGAGTATCACGGTAGGTCTCCGGATAAGCTTTCACAGCAAGGGACGGCAATGCTACAGCTAACGCACAAACCGCCAATACGGACGGGATAGCAATACGACGCCTTTTTGCCCATTTTTCAACCCGACCGAGTACGATTGCCCCACCTGCCAAGACAAGCAAAGCGACGCCACCCCACACACGCATCACCACGGTTGGATCATCCCAAGTGGCGTCGATGGAAAAACGGAATGGATAAGGCCAGTCCTGGATAATGGCATGTTTCGCTGGAATGGTGTTCGCTAATATAGTCGCCAATAACACGATCATTAATGCAAGCACGAATTCGATACGAACCCACTTGCGCAGCTTCTGTTCACCGACTGTAGCCAAACTAGAGCCTTGAGCAAGCAATGGCAACCAAGAGGAACGTACCCGCGCAGCAATCATGAGAACTGCTGCAAGCAACGCAACCTTTATGTTAAAAAGCCAACCATATTCGGTTGCAACCAGTGCACCGTAGCGCGTATCTATTGTACGATCCAAAACAATAATCCCCGTGGCAATGATACCCAACATTATGGGCAATGCCATGACTGAGAAACGCTTCAGGGTCAGGACACCTGATTTATCAATTTCTTCGCATGATTGCTGTTCCCGCTTGGTGAATAATACTAAGAGAAAGGCCGGTAATGCCCCAAACCAGATGCCCGCTAAAACGATGTGTAACGCATACGGCAATATTGATGTCACAGACATCTCTTCGGCAGCAGAATGACTTCCTAGTGAGGCGACAGCTAATGTAAGCACAGCAACGATTGCACACAGTATGTACCGCCATTGAGTCTTAGGAAAATTCCTGATGTAGAAAGCTATTCCCAACACAATAAGTGCAAAGGACGCGCGCCACAACCATACTTGCCCCGTATGTGTTTTTTGCACGAATGCAATCCAGGCCCCTGGCTGCCAGGCGTCTTCAGCCCTACCTGTGGCTTGTGCCGCAGTGGTGGCAAGCACCACCAGTAATCCCAACAGCAAGACACCCGCTAACCAAGGTAGTGCGCGCTCAAGGCGAGTAGCCCATGGACTTAGAAGCGCCGATCTGTCGACCCCAGCAATCGCAAGAAAGACACAGCCACCTACTAAGCACATGTTAGCCACTAGCTGGAACCAGCGCGCAAGTGCTGCAATGATTTCAATCATTTTTCTTGTGCGTGCTTATTCTTGAACTTGATCGTGTAGTCGAAAGACGAGTCAACGACGTGACCGTCTACAGATAACACCCGAAACTTCACAGAGTACTTCCCAGCTGCCAGTTCAGGTAATGGCAAAATAACGGATTTTGTATCATCTGGAGCAACACTTGGTATCGCGTCAGTTACAGGTTTTTTATCGGCATCAAATACAGAAAGTGAAACATAAGCAGCTTCAATCTCCTCATTGAACCATAGGCGCACCTGTGTCGGTGCTTTGGCTAATACTGCCCGACGCGCTGGCTCAGTCTTGATCAGCTGTGCATGCGCTAGCACAGGCGTGACATGCAAACACATTGCCATCACTATAAACATACTCACCATGACCCACTTGAAAGTAGGCGTTATCTGTAATTTTAATTTCATGTTTATGCCTCTTAACTCCTGCTGTTATAACCGGTCACGTCAATTTTGTAGTAAAGACTATAATTCAGCGAACGACATTATATTCTGATCCAAATCAATGTAAATTGAAATCGTTTATAGTGCAGCATATTATTAATAGTTGCGTAAGTATTCACGGCTTTTGTATAAGTTAACGCATTGTTTTATCAAAAAAAACAAATATTAACACTTATGCAACAATTAATACCTGATGAAACCCTCCTATTTTCAGAGCAATGCGTCGCACATCCGATTTTACAACTGCGAACGGTTACATTTAGCGATTGAATATACCAACCCACTGAACATTCGAGAAAAATTAAGGCTATGTCACAATTAAATGTTGAATTTGATTTAAGAATTCATAAAACCCTTATTAACCATGGACTTGATAGCCTCAATAATTAAAGTACAATTAGAGAGTTAACAAAAACCAATAGTTAATTGCGACATAGCCAAAATTAACAACGATGTGTAAACCAAAGGACTATAAGGGCCTGTCGCGTAATTCAATTGTGAGTGTATTTTCGTACAAAGGAGACTA